>NZ_JASATI010000008.1:0-146473 GCF_038440225.1 Hydrogenophaga sp. OTU3427
CCGGGCTTTTTTCACCTACACCCCCACCCCCGCGGGGGGGCGGGGGCCCCCGCCCCGCCCCGCGGCCGCCGCCTCCCAGCCCACCACCGATTGCGTGACAGCCACTCGCATCAGGTAAACACCGACAGGAAAGCTTCATTGAGCTTGCGGTCGTGGTAGAAAATCGCCGGCCCGAGTTCTTCCTCATGCCAGGTGATGGCCGGCTTGTCGGGGTAGTAGATGTAGCCGCCCGCGAACACCTCGTTGCGGTTGCCCGAGGGATCGAAGAAATAAATGGTTTCGCCGCGCGTGATGCCGTGGCGGGTGGGGCCAATGTCGATCGAGGTCTTGTTGCGCGACAGGATGTCTCCGGCGCGCAACACCTTCTCCCAACTGCCCAGCTCGAACGAGGCGTGGTGGAATTTTCCCTTGACCGGCTGGCGGATGAAGGCCACGTCGTGGGCCTTGTTCGAACAACTCAGAAAGGCACCGATCATGAAATCCTTGTCCGGGCCCGCCATCACCTGCTCGGCCAGACCGAAACCCAGCACCTCGGTGAACAGCCTGACCGTGCCGTCGAGGTCGTCCCCGTAGAGCAGGCAGTGGTCGAAACGGGAGGGCGCGATGCCCTTGAGCCCGTCGGGCCACGGGTTCGGGTTGATGTTGGGGCCGTCGGTGCCGCAGTCGTTGCCCAGTTGCTCCTTCTCGGCAAACAACTCCATCACATGCCCGGTCGGGATCGTGAAGCGGAAGCGTTCGCCCGTCTTGAGCTGTTCGCCTGCCGGCATCCACCGCAGATCGGTGCACAGGCCGGAGGCCTCGATGTCGGCGGCCAATCGCTTGAGCGTTGCCGGTGAATCGACCTTCCAGCCCATGGTCTCCATGCCGGCTTCGTCGGACGGCGTGAGCACCACGCTGTGGTGGTCGTGCTCGTCCCAGCCCTTGAAGAAAACACGGCCACGCGCGTCGCGCGCCGTCTCGACCAGTCCCAGGACCTCGCCGTAGTGCTTGACCGCCGCCGGCATGTCCAGCACCTTGATCACCACATGGCCGGGACGCAGTACGCCTGTCAGTGCCATTCAAGTCTCCTCAGTTGGTTGATTGCCTTTCGGTGCCGAGACACCGAAGTCGAATGAAAAATCGAAGCCAAACGACACGCCGCCGCGCCGAACCGGTGATTCCAGGGCTCGGGCCATCTTTCCGACCACCCGCAACTGCAGCTCACTGCGCGGATAGAGACGGCAGGCCAGCACCTGGTGCCTGGCCTCGTCTTCTTCGCTGACGACCGCGCGATTCATCTTGGCCGTCTCGTAGGCGCCGGCCAGCACCTCCACCTTGCAGACACCGCAGCCTCCGTTGCGGCAGCCCACTGGGATACCGCGGCAACGCAATTGCTCCATCGCGTGCAGGACCGACATGTCGGGCCGGGCGTTAAACCGTTCGCCGGTGTTGACGAGGCACATGACGTAGCGCGGCGCTGGTTCACCTGTCGGCAGCGGCATCGCACCAGACGCCATGTCAGTAGGCACCGGCACGGGCCGGGCTCTGGGTCACGGGATGTTTGCGGCTCAGGTCGGAGCGCCCGTGTTGCACCAGCGCAATGCTGATGGCCGCGACCGCTGCCGGAATGGCGATGGCCATGAAGTTCTGCTGCAGCGGCAGGGCCATGCCCACGATCACCCCGATCACGATGGGTGCGGCCATGGCGCCAGCGCGGCCGACGCCCAGCATCAGGCCCACGCCGCTGGAGCGGCAGGCGATCGGGTAGAACTGGCTGCAGTAGGCGCAGGTGACGATCTGGGTGCCGATGGTGGTGGCGCCGGCCACCCCGACCACCAGGAAGAGCAGGCCGGTGGACATGGGGTAACCCAGCAGGGTGATGGACACCGCGGCCAGGGCGAACATGGCCACCAGCACGTATTTGATGTGGAAACGGTCGGCCAGCCAGCCGCCGCCAATGGCTCCCAGCATGGCGCCGAAATTGAGCACCAGCACGAAGGTCAGGGCCGAACCCAGGCTGTAGCCGGCTCCGGCCATGAGTTTGGTCAGCCACGAGCTGAGTGCGTAGACCATGAACAAGCACATGAAGCAGGTGACCCAGAACATCAGCGTGCTCCAGGCCCGGCCGTGGGCAAACAGCTCGCCGAAGCCAGCGCCTCCGGCGTCACTTCCCTGCCCCGACTGCAGGACGTACTGGTCCGTCGGCTGGGGTCGGTAGCCGGGATCGAGCCGCGTGAGAATGGAGCGCAGCTCCTCTGTCCGCCCCTTCTTGATCAGGAACGCCATGGACTCGGGCATTTGGCGCCACATCAAGGGCAGCAGCACCACCGGCGCGGCGGCAGCGATGAACACCCCTTGCCAACCATAGCTTTCGATCAGCCCCTTGCCCAGCAAGGCCGCCAACATGCCGCCGACGGAATACCCGCTGAACATCAGGGTCACCAGGGTGGCGCGCATGCGCAGCGGCGCGTATTCGGTCATCTGCGCGATGACGTTGGGCATCACGCCGCCGATACCCACGCCGGCCAGGAAACGCATGGCACTGAAGCTCAACGGGTTGTCCGTGAAGCCGGCCGCGGCGGTGAACACGCTGAACATCACCACGCAGACGGCGATCACGGGACGGCGCCCGATCTTGTCGGCCAACGCGCCGAAGATGACGTTGCCGAACATCATGCCGAACAGGGCGGAACTCACCATGAAGCCCGCCTTCGTGGCGTCGACTCCCATCTCCTTCATGATCGACGGCAGGGCGATGCCCGCCACCGCGAGGTCGTAGCCATCAAAGATGATGACCATGGCACACCAGAACAGCACCACGCCATGGAAAGCGTTGAAGCTGGCCTTGTCTGTCATGGCCTGCACGTCTATCTTGGTCGCAGTGGACCGGTCTGCCGTCGTCGGGAGTGGGTTGGCGGGATTCATGTCGACCTGCTGGTGATGAAAATCAAAGAGGCCGCTCGGCAGGCCGGTGGCCGCAAGCGGCCAAGCCTCCCGAACGTGGGCGGGTGATCAGACGTGGTAAAAATCGAGCACCGAATCGATGGTGTCGTTGAGCAGCAGCACGTGCTTGCGCAGGATCACCCAGCTGTTGCCCGCCGGGCGCAGGCGGTAGTGGGCGTCGCCGAAGAACATCCCTGTCACGCCAAAACGGTAGAAGTGCGTCACCCACTTGGCCTTGACTTCGATCTGCGAGTCCGAGGCCTCATGGATGATCACGTTGCTCACCAGGTGCAAGGTGCGCGGCAGCGGAGTCGATGCGGCTGACTTGCCGGTGCGGATGCGGTAGACCCGGTCCTCGATGCCCGCCCGATTGCTGTAGAAGATCATCGACATGCCACGCTTGGGGTCGGTGGTGTAGCTGTGCTCGGACTCCCATTGCGGGATATGGAATTCCGACTGTTCATCAAACAGTTCGAGGTAGTCGTCCCAGGCCTGTCGATCGCAAAGTTCGGCCTTGCGGAAGAGAAACTGTTCGACGCTGTGTTGCAGGTTTTGCATGGGTGGCTCCGTGTCTGCTCAGGCAGCTTTTTTCTCAAGGCCGGCCAGCATCAGGTCGCGCCAGGCACTGTGCTGGTTGGAATACAGGCCTTCGTGGGTGAGTTCGTTGCCGGTCAGCACAGGCTGGATGCCCAGCACCTCGGCGTTGGGGGTGCTGCCAGTGATCCACTTCTCATGGCCACGCGAGATGTCGTTCCATTGCGCCAGACGCCCCTGGAAACCGCGCTGTGCCTCGCGGAACTCGACCAGGTCGTCGGGCGTGCCCATGCCGGACACATTGAAGAAGTCCTCGAACTGTCGGATGCGGTTCTCGCGGTCGGCGTCGGACTCGCCCTTGACACCGATGCACTGGCTGATGATCTCGGTCTTGTTCCAAGCAACCGGGCGGATGATGCGCAGCTGCGAGCTGATCTGATCCATGAAGAAGAGGCTCGGGTACACATTCAGGTTGCGCAGCCGGTTCATCATCCACTCGGCCTTCTTTTGGCCGTATTCCTGGATCAGGCGCGGCATGATGCTGGCGTAGCCCGGGCGAACCTCGGGGTTGGGCATCTCGCTGAACAGCACACTGTGGCCACCTGGAAAGGAGAACCAGCCATCGTCGGTTTCGGAATCACCGGCACCGAGCTTGCGGTAGTCCAGCGTGTTGGTGATGGCCGCGCCCTTCTTGGCGTTGAGCTCGTGGCGGTGCTGCACCGTGGCCACGTAGTTGTAGTGCACCGTGCTGACGTGGTAGCCATCAAGGCCGTTTTCGTTCTGCAGTTTCCAGTTGCCGGCAAAGGTGTAGTGCCCCTTGCCGGGCAGCACCTCCAATTCGCCGGTGGGCGACTGCGCCACCATCAGGTCCAGGAAGACCTTGGCGTCGCCCAGGTGCTCCTCCAGCGAGCGTGTGCCTTCGACATCCAAGCTGACAAAGACAAAGCCCTTGTAGCTCGCGATCCGCGCCTTCTTCAGGTTGCGCTCTGACAGGTCAAAGTTGTCCGGGTACTCGGACGGCGCCTTGACCTTGAGCAGCTTGCCGTCGGAGCGGAAGGTCCAGGCGTGGAACGAACAGGCAAAAGTGGACTGCCGGCCTTTGCTGACACGGGTGAGCGTGGCGCCGCGGTGGGCACAGGAGTTGATCAGCGCGTTGAGCTGGCCGTTGGCGTCGCGGGTGATGATCAGCGGCTGGCGGCCCGCCTGCATCGTGATGAAGTCGTTGGGCTGGGCGATTTCGCTCTCGTGGCAGGCATAGATCCAGGTTTTCTCGAAAATCAATTCCATTTCGAGATCAAACAGCTCGGGTTCAGTGAACATCCGCCGGGACACCCGGTACACACCATCGTCTGGGCGAAAATCAAGTGAAGATTGAACAAATTTCCGCCATTCGTTGACGGATTTTGAAACTGCCATGCTGCCTCCTGAATAATTCAACGCTGTTCGATCGAAAGACCCGCTTCCGAGCGGTTCTGATACATGTCCCGGCGGAACACCAACGGCGTGCCACCCGCATCCTGTTTTGAAATCCAAATCGACAAAGCCGAGTCAAGATAATCGGAATGCCCGGGAAACCAATCGAGCAAGGCCCGCAGCAAATCGCGACCTGAAGTGAATTGCCCCGCCGCCACTTCTGGGCAGATTGCATCGACCGATCGCATCACGGCCGCGTGCTCATCGATATGGCATTGGGCGGGCGGAAATTGGTAACGGACCATCAAGGCCTCTTCCATGGAGAAATGCGCCGCCAAATGCTGAACCAGCTCATCGAATGCCCGTTCGAATGCCGTGTCCGGCGCGTTCAGGGTCGCGGCGATACAAGCCAGAAATTCCCGGTGCATGCCATCGATGGCGGCATGCCCCACCAGATAGGCATCGCTCCAGCCGGCATCCGCGGCACAGGTGTCGGCCATGGTCAAACGGCGCTGGGCGCAAACTTTTCGTACAGAAAGGAGCTGGAAGTCAGCGCGTTGTCCTGCAAGTGTTTGGCCACCGCCTCCACCATGGGCGGGGGGCCACACAGGTAGATGTCCACGTTGCCGCCATGAAGCTGCTCGGGCAGCATGTGCTGCGTCACATAGCCTTTCCTGGGGTATTGGCTGCCTTTGTCGACCACACACACGTCGAAACTGAAGCCCGCCAGGCGCTGTGTGAAGGCCTGCAGGCGCTCGAACTCCACGACGTCGCCGTCGGTGTTGACGCCATAGATCAGATGGATCGGGTGGGACGCACCGCCTTGGGCCACCAGCTTGTCCAGCATGGCCAGGAACGGTGCCAGGCCAGTGCCACCCGCCAGCATCAGCACCGGCCGCTTCACGTCACGCAGGTAGAACCCCCCCAGCGGACCGGTGACACGCAAGGCATCGCCAGGCCGGGCCTCCTTGAGCAGGTAGGTGCTCATGCGGCCACCGGGCACGTTTCGGATCAGGAAAGAGATCTGGTCCGGGCGCCCCATCGAACTGAAGGAATAGGACCGGAACTCGTCGGTGCCCGGGATGTGCAACTTGGCGTATTGGCCGGGAAGAAACACCAACTGGGAAAGCCTGGGGCCGCTCAAGACCAGCGAAAAGGTGCTGTCCGACAGGGCCCGCACTTCCTCCACCACGGTCTCATAGGCCTCTTCCCGCGTATTGCAGGCGACAGATGACGCCGCCACCAACACCACACAATCGCCGGTCGGTCGCATCTGGCAGGCCAGGGCGTAACCCTGCTCGAATTCCGCGCGGCTGAGGGCATCCTCCACATAATCGCCCAATTTGAATTGGCCCGATTCGACGCGGCATTTGCAGGTTCCACAGGCACCCTCACGGCAATCGATGGGAATATTGACACCGCTGCGGTAAGCCGCATCGGCGACGGTTTCCATGCCCCTGCATTGAATGAATCGGGTGGCGCCATCCTCGAAATTCAAAGCCACGCTGTAGCTCATGTTGGTATGTCTCCTGCTGGTCGTCAGTTTAATGAGGGATGCGCCAGCGCGTTATCCAGCATTGGCGAATTGACCCACGCCAGCTGTCCGAGTTCGGCAATACAATGATTCAGGCAAAGATGGAATTGTTATATTCAGTCAAGCCCTCAGGAAAATGCACGGGTTTTCCCGCATGCGTGGTCAATTTCCGTTAAGTACCCTTGCGGGTGCAAAACACCGAATGTGATTCAGGCTGCACTTATCCGAATTTGGCAACTTGCAGCCTCAAATATCCGAATTCGGCATTTCTTGAACACACCCAGGGAGACACAGTGCATGAACCTGTCGCCGAAAGACAGCGCTTTTGGGGCGCTGTACAGCAACTGCCTGTTCCGTTCGGACACGCGCGCCGAGGCCCATGACCTGGTGGCACGGGAACTGGCCGAACACCACCTGCAGTGGAAACGCGGCCTCGCCGACGCGGCCATGTACATGCGGCAGCTGCGGCGCCTGAAGATCTATGTACTGCAGTACGGCGCGGAGGTAGAAGTCACGCCCAGGCCATTCGAAGGCTTTTCACTGGTCCACACCTCGCTCACCGGTGGCACCGAGATCGAGGCCGACGGTGAACGGGTGCACGTGGCGGAGGGACGCACGGCGATTCTGTCGCCCCAGCGCCGGATTGGCCTGCGCTGGCACCCTGGCACGGTGCAGCTGCTGCTGCGGGTGCCACACGACCTCGTGCACGAGGTTTTGGGTCGACCCCGGGACCTAGCCTTGCACCTTGCGCCCGCCGTGCTGGTGCCCACCCGCTGGGACGCCCAGTGGAGCTTGATCGCCCGCTCGATACTCAACGCCCTGACCATGCAGGACAGCACCCATGCCCACCTGGAGTGGGTGGATCACTTTGAGCGCAATGTGGTGTTGTTCCTGCTGGCCCAGCAACCACAGGGACACCACGAACTGCCGCTCACCGCGGCGGATGCGGACGCGGAAAACACCTCGGGACATCAGAACGCCGACCGGCGCATGCGGGCCATGATGGCCTACATGGAACCTCGTCTGTGTGCGCCGCTGTCGCTGGGCGACCTGGCCCGTGCCACCGGCGTCAGCCTGCGCACGCTGAACGACCTGTGCCACCACCACCATGGCATGAGTCCCATGGAGTTGCTGCGAGCCAAGCGGCTGGACGCGGTGCACAAGCACCTGTTGCTGCACCCCGAGGCCCAGGTCAGCGAGACCGCCATGGCTTTCGGGTTTGGCCACCTGGGCCGTTTCGCCAGCTACTACAAGGACCGGTTTGGAGAACTCCCCAGGCAGACGGTGGCCCAGGCGGGCGGGGGCCCACCCACCGAGGACCCCGTCAACCGCCCGTGACGGGCGGGAAAAACGCCACCTCGGCACCGTCCTGCAACAGCACCGACTCGTCGCCCATGGTCTGGTTGACCGCCACACGCACCGCCTTGCCGCGCGCCAACGCCTCGGCGAAAGCACCGCCCCGGGCGATGAGCTCGTCGCGCAAGGCTCCCACGGTGCCGGCTGTCGACTCGAACGACTCGCTGCCCTGCCCCAGGGCCTCGCGGATGGCCGCGAAATACTTGATGTGAAGCCTCATGCCAGCAGGTCCGCAAACGGAATGAAACGCACGGTGTCGCCGTGCGCGATGGATTGACCGGGCGGGTTGTCGACCAGGCCATCGGCCCAGACGGCCGAGGTCAGCACACCCGAGCTCTGGTTGGGAAACAGGTCCAGCCCCCCCTGGGCGTTGCGCCGCGCGCGCAGGAACTCACGGCGCTTGTCGCCCTTGGGCAGGTTGAAATGCGCCGGCAGCGCCAGCGGTGTGGGCAGGGCCGAATCGGGGTCCACAGGCACACCCTGCAGCTTGCGCAGGAAAGGCCGCACCAGCAGCAAAAACGTGACGAAGCTGGACACCGGGTTGCCCGGCAGACCGACAAAATGGGCCTGGCCCACGCGACCGTGGGCAAAGGGCTTGCCGGGCTTCATGCCGATCTGCCAGAGGTCCAGCGACCCGAGCTGCTGGACAGCGGGCTTGATATGGTCTTCCTCGCCCACCGACACACCACCGCTGGTGAGGATGAGGTCGTGCGTGGCGGCGGCGGCTCGCAACGCGGCCAGCGTGGCATCGCGCTGATCGGGCACGATGCCCAGGTCGCTCACCTCGCAGCCCAGGCGTTGCAGCAGGGCGCGCAGGAAGAAGCGGTTGGAGTTGTAGATGGCACCCGGCGGCAGGTCCTGCGGCGCCACGGTGCCGGGCATGACCAGCTCGTCGCCGGTGGACAACAGCGCCACCCGCACGCGGGGCACGACCGGCAGTGCGGCGAACCCTATGCTGGCGGCCAGGCCCAGTTCGGCCGGACCCAGGCGCGTGCCGGCAGCCAGCACCACGGAACCGGACGCCACGTCCTCACCCTGGCGGCGGATCCACTGGCCCGGCGAGGGCACGGTCTTGAAGGACACCGCGCCCTCGCCTGCCGCCTCGGCCTCTTCCTGCATCACGATGGCGTCGGCCCCCGCTGGCACGGGCGCACCGGTGAAGATGCGGGCCACGGTGCCGGCTTGCAGGACCGCCCCCACATGGCCGGCCGGGATGCGCTGCGACACCGGCAAGGCGCCGCCCTGCGCGGCAACCAGGTCGGCCACGCGCACGGCGTAGCCGTCCATGGACGAGTTGTCGTGGCCGGGCACGTCCAGCGCCGAGCGCAGGTCGGCGGCCAGCACGCGGCCGTCGGCGTCGAAGGTGGCCACCACCTCGTGGCCGGCCAGGGGCTGGGTGGCGCCCAGCAGGTCGGCCAGGGCATCGGCCAGTGGGCGCAAACCCGGGCGTGCGAGAGGGGTGGCGTTCATCGGCTCGGAGGGGTCAGGCGCAGTGGGCGGCGATGTAGGCCTTGACCTGCTCGGCATCGGCCGGCATGTCCTTCACGCGCTTGGGCAGGTCTTCGATGCCGACGAACTTGCCCGGGCGTTCGGGCTCGCGGCCCAGGGCCTCGACGATGGTGCCGGCGAACTTGATGGGCAAAGCCGTTTCCAGCACCACCATGGGCACGCCCGGCCGCAGGTGCTCGCGCGCCACCTTGACGCCGTCGGCGGTGTGGGTGTCGATCATCAGACCGTGGCGGCTCCAACAGTCGCGGATGGTGGCCAGGCGGTCGGCGTGGGTGCTCTTGCCACTGACGAAACCGTAGCGCGTCGCGGCCTCCGCAAAGGCCGGGTCGGTGCTGAGGTCGAAACGGCCGTTTTGCGCCAGCTGAGGCCCGAACAGCTCGGCGGTGCGCGCGCCATCGCGGCCCAGCAGGTCGAACACGAAGCGCTCGAAGTTGCTGGCCTTGCTGATGTCCATGGATGGGCTGGACGTCTCGTGGGTGTCGGCGCTGGCACGCACGCGGTAGACCCCGGTGCGGAAGAACTCATCGAGCACGTCGTTCTCGTTGGTGGCCACCACCAACTTGTCGATCGGCAGGCCCATCATGCGGGCCACATGGCCGGCGCAGACGTTGCCGAAGTTGCCCGAGGGCACGGTGAAGGACAGCTTCTGGCTGTCGTCCTGCGTGGCCTGGAAGTAGCCCGCAAAGTAGTACACCACCTGGGCCAGCAGGCGGGCCCAGTTGATGGAGTTGACGGTGCCGATCTTGTACTTGCGCTTGAACTCGAGGTCGTTGCTGACCGCCTTGACGATGTCCTGGCAGTCGTCGAACACGCCTTCGATGGCGATGTTGTGGATGTTCGCGTCCTGCAGACTGAACATCTGTGCCTGCTGGAAGGGGCTCATGCGGCCCTGTGGGCTGGTCATGAAGACGCGCACGCCCTGTTTGCCGCGCATGGCGTACTCGGCCGCGCTGCCGGTGTCGCCACTGGTGGCGCCCAGGATGTTGAGCTGCTCGCCCCGGCGCGCCAGTTCGTACTCGAACAGGTGGCCCAGCAGCTGCATGGCCATGTCCTTGAAGGCCAGGGTCGGGCCGTTGGACAGGGCTTCGAGCCAGAGGCCGTTTTCGACGTGGCGCAGCGGCACGATCTCGCCGGTGCCGAACACCTCGGCGGTGTAGGTCTTGTGGCAGATGGCCCGCAGATCGGCCGCCGGGATGTCGTCGATGTAGAGCGACAGCACCTCGAAGGCCAGGTCGGCGTAGCTCTGCTCGTGGTAGACCCGGCGCCAGCGCGCCAGCGTGGCGGCGTCCACCTGCGGGTAACGCTCGGGCAGGTACAGGCCGCCGTCCGGCGCCAGGCCTTCGAGCAGGATGTCGCAGAAGCGGCGCGGCGTGGTGTCACCGCGGGTGGAGAGGTAGTTCATCAGGCCAGTTCCTCTTTGCGGATGCGGGTGATGGGTGCCAGCACCGTGGGCAGGGCCTGCATGGTCGCCATGGCCTCGTTCATCGTGCCTTCGCGTGTGTCGTGGGTCAGGATGATGAGATCGGTGGAGGTCGCGCCCTCGCCGCCCACCTCGTCGGCCTCCCGCTGCAGCACCGCGTCGATGCTGATGCCGGCGTGGGCCAGGATGCCCGTGACCTGGGCCAGCACGCCGGCTTCGTCGGCCACGCGCAGGCGCAGGTAGTAACTGGTGACCACTTCGCTCATCGGCAGCACGATCTCGTCGCTGATGGCGCTGGGCTGGAAGGCCAGGTGGGGCACGCGGTGTTGCGGGTCGGCGGTGTGCAGGCGGGTGATGTCCACCAGGTCGGCCACCACCGCGCTGGCGGTGGGTTCGCTGCCGGCGCCCTTGCCGTAATAGAGGGTGGTGCCCACGGCGTCCCCGTTGACCACCACCGCGTTCATCGCGCCTTCCACATTGGCGAGCAGGCGCTTGGTCGGCACCAGGCTGGGGTGCACGCGCAGCTCCACACCCTTGGCCGTGCGCTTGGTGATGCCCAGCAGCTTGATGCGGTAGCCCAGTTGCTCGGCATAGCGGATGTCGGCGGCGGCCAGCTGGGTGATGCCCTCCACGTGGGCCTTGTCGAACTGCACCGGGATGCCGAAGGCGATGGCCGACATCAGCGTCACTTTGTGTGCGGCGTCCACGCCTTCGATGTCGAAGGTCGGGTCGGCCTCGGCGTAGCCCAGACGCTGCGCCTCCTTCAGCACGACGTCGAAGTCCAGGCCCTTGTCACGCATCTCGGACAGGATGAAGTTGGTGGTGCCGTTGATGATGCCGGCGATCCACTGGATGCGGTTGGCCGTCAGGCCTTCGCGCAGGGCCTTGATGATGGGGATGCCGCCGGCCACGGCCGCTTCGAAGGCGACGACCACGCCCTTGGCCGACGCAGCGGCAAATATTTCGGTGCCGTGTACGGCCAGCAAGGCCTTGTTGGCGGTGACCACGTGTTTGCCGGCGGCGATCGCGTCCAACACCAGCTTCTTGGCGATGCCGTAGCCACCGATCAGCTCGATGACCACATCGATGTCGGGGTTGGCGATCACGGCCGCCGCGTCGTTGACCACTTGCACGCCCTCGCCCACCACCGCCCTGGCGCGGGCCACATCGAGGTCGGCCACCATGGTGATTTCAATGCCACGGCCGGCACGGCGGGTGATCTCTTCCTGATTGCGCTTGAGCACGTTGAAGGTGCCACTGCCCACGGTGCCAATGCCCAGCAGGCCCACTTGAATCGGTTTCATCTCGGTTTTCCAGTCAACAACAATCAGGAGAAAGGGCCTGTATGACGCTCAGGCCGTGTGGCGTTTTCGGTACTGCTCGAGGAAACGCGCGATGCGTGCGACGGCCTCGCGCAAGTCGTCCTCGTGCGGCAGGAAGACAATGCGGAAATGCTGGTTGTCCGGGTAGTTGAAGCCCGAGCCCTGCACCAGCATCACCCGGGTTTCGCGCAGCACTTCCATGAAGAACTGGCGGTCGTCGGCAATCGGATAGACCTTGGGATCCAGGCGCGGGAACATGTAGAGCGCGGCCTGCGGCTTCACACACGTGACACCCGGAATGGCGGTGATCAGCTCGTAGGCCAGGTCGCGCTGGCGACGCAGGCGACCGCCCTCCTTCACCAGATCCTGGATGCTCTGGTAGCCGCCCAGCGCGGTCTGGATGGCCCACTGGCCCGGCACGTTGGAGCCCAGCTTCAGGTTGGCCAACATGTTGAGACCTTCGATGAAGTCCTGGGCGACGCCCTTGGGGCCGGACAGCACCATCCAGCCGGCCCGGTAACCACACGAGCGGTAGGCCTTGGACAGGGAGTTGAAGGTCAGCGTCAGCACGTCGGTGGACAGGCTGGCGATGGCGGTGTGCTTCACACCGTCGTACAACACCTTGTCGTAGACCTCGTCGGCCAGGACCACCAGGCCAAACTCGCGCGCCAGGTCCACGATGCCCTTGAGCAGCTCGTCGCTGTAGAGCACGCCGGTGGGGTTGTTGGGGTTGATCACCACGATGCCCTTGGTGCGCGGCGTGATCTTGGCGCGCATGTCGGCCAGATCGGGTTGCCAGCCATCCGCCTCGTCGCAGCGGTAATGCACCGGCGTGCCGCCCGACAGGCTGGTGGCGGCGGTCCACAGCGGGTAGTCGGGCGAGGGCACCAGCAGCTCGTCGCCGTTGTCCAGCAGGGCGTTGGCGGCCATCACGATCAGCTCGCTGGCGCCGTTGCCCAGGTAGATGTCGTCCAGGGTGACGCCGTGCACACCCTGCTGCTGGGTGTAGTGCATGACCGCCTTGCGGGCCGCGAAGATGCCCTTGCTGTCCGAGTACCCCGCCGAATTGGGCAGGTTGCGGATCATGTCCTGCTGGATCTCCTCGGGCGCATCAAAGCCGAACGGCGCCAGGTTGCCGATGTTGAGCTTGATGATCTTCTGCCCCTCGTCCTCCATCTGCTTGGCCGCGTCCACGATGGGGCCCCGGACGTCGTAAAGCACGTTGGCCAATTTGGCCGATTTGAGGATGGGGCGCTGGCTCATGGTGGGGCTGGGGATAGGGCGAAACCTATAATTTCACCATACTTTTCCGGCCTCCCCGCCCCACCACCGGCCCATTCACCCCATGAAACTGCAGCCTGATCGTTTTGACACCCTCGCCATCACGGGGCACGGTCCCGGCTGGGTGGCGGTGAATGGTGAGCAGGTGGCGCACAGCCTGGTGGTCAGCGCCCGGGGCGACCGTCTGGACTGGCACTGCGACCGCTTCGAGGCCCTGACGCCCGAACACTTCGAGCAATTGCTTGCTTTGCGCCCGGAACTGGTGGTGTTCGGCAGCGGCGAGCGCCTGCGTTTTCCGGCGCCGGCGCTGCTGCGCTCGCTCGTGGAGCATCACATCGGGGTGGAAACCATGGACACCCGCGCCGCCTGCCGCACCTACAACATCCTGGCGGGCGAAGGACGCCGCGTGGTGGTTGCCCTGCTGATAGAAGCCGAGACCGGCGGCCAAACCGGTTAAAATAGCAGATTGTTCCTGCTGACCGGCCTTGCGCTGGTCCAGGCGAGCGCCGGCGGTAGAGCGCACTGAGCCTGCCGCGAGGGCGCCGCCCAAGGGAATCCGACGAATCAAACCAACCTACCCAGGGGTCCCCACAGTATGGCCGTCGTTGTCAACAAACCCATTCCTGAATTCGAAGCCGTTGCCACTGGCGCCCTCAAGGTCAGCAACCAGAGTCACCTCGGCCAGACCGTGGTGCTGTATTTTTACCCCAAGGACAACACCCCGGGCTGCACCACCGAAGCCATGCAGTTCCGCGACAAGTACAAGGATTTTGTGAAGGCCGGTGCCCAGGTGTTTGGGGTGTCGCGCGACAACATGAAGTCGCACGACGAGTTCAAGACCAAGCTGGAACTGCCGTTTGAACTGATCGCCGACACCGAAGAAAAAATGTGCCACATGTTCGGCGTGGTCAAGAACAAGATCATGTACGGCAAGAAGGTCAAGGGCATTGAGCGCAGCACCTTCCTGATCGGCCCCGATGGCGTGCTGAAGGAAGAGTGGCGCGGCCTCAAGGTGCCTGGCCACGTGGAAGAAGTGCTCAAGGCCGTCAAGGCCCTCAAAAAGGCCGCCTGATGCCACCTGGGTCCCGTTGCACGGGGCCTTGTCGTTTAGAACCGACAGCGTCGCCAGCGCCACGGGCCCGCCACGGCGCTCGTGCATAATGAATTCATGCCCCCGAGATTTGAGCCGTCGGTTCCCCTCTCCCCCACACAAGCCGTCAGGTTGTCCTGACGGCTTTTTGTTTTTCAGGTCCTGACAAAACACCACGCCACATGCCACTGCCCCCCGCTCCCTCACGCAAAGCCGCCCTGCTGGCCTCCGACGCCTACAAGACCCATGCCACGGCCACCCTGGCCGACGAGCGTGACGACGAACTCAGCGACGACAGCTTCGCCGACCGGCAGCCCGCACCGCCCGCCCGCCAAGCCAGCGTCCCCGCGGACCCGGCGGCGCAACAGGCAAACCAGCGGTCGGCCGTGCCCGCCGCCCGTGGCAAACGCGGCGGCACCAAACCGGCACGCACCACCGCGGTGCCAGCAGAACCGGTGACCGGCACGCCCACCCCGGCGGCTCCCGAGCGGGTGGTCAGCCGCGTTGACGCCCCCCCGGTGGCGGCCCCTGCACCGGCCCCTCGGAGCAAGGCCCGCACCACGACCACCACCAAGCGCAACGGCAAGCCGCGCCTGTTCGTCCTCGACACCAACGTGCTGTTGCACGACCCGATGAGCCTGTTCCGCTTCGAGGAACACGACATCTTCTTGCCCATGATCGTGCTGGAAGAACTCGATGGCCACAAGAAGGGCATGACCGAGGTGGCCCGCAACGGCCGCCAGAGCAGCCGCACACTGGACGCCCTGGTGGCCCAGGACGGTGGCGACATGGTCAAGGGCATCTCGCTCTCGGGCACCGGTCACAACGGCGCCAAGGGCCGTCTGTTCTTCCAGACCGAGCCCCTGAACTACGCCCTGCCCGGCAGCCTGCCCCAGGGCAAGGCGGACAACCAGATCCTGGGCGTGGTCGAGGGTCTGCGCCAGCGCCACCCCGACCGCGAAGTCATCCTGGTGTCCAAGGACATCAACATGCGCGTCAAGGCCCGTGCCCTGGGCCTGGCCGCCGAGGACTACGAAAACGACAAGACCCTGGACGACGGCGAGTTGCTGTATTCGGGCGCCTTGGCGCTGCCCGGCGATTTCTGGACACTTCAGAGCAAAACGATCGAGAGCTGGCAGCAGGGCAGCCACACCTTCTACCGCGTCAGCGGCCCGACGGTGACGCAGTTCCACATCAACCAGTTCGTCTATTTCGAGGCCCCGGGCGAGCCACCGCTGTACGCCCGCGTCTGCGAGATCCGCGACAAGACCGCGGTGCTCAAGACGCTGAAAGACTACACCCACCTCAAGAACGCGGTGTGGGGCGTGAGCAGCCGCAACCGCGAGCAGAACTTCGCCCTCAACCTGCTGATGGACCCCGAGGTCGACTTCGTCACCCTGGCCGGCACCGCCGGCACCGGCAAGACGCTGATGGCCCTGGCCTCCGGCCTCACCCAGGTGCTGGACGACCGCCGCTACACCGAGATCATCATGACCCGCGCCACCGTGAGCGTGGGCGAGGACATCGGCTTCCTGCCGGGCACCGAGGAGGAAAAGATGGGCCCCTGGATGGGCGCGCTGGACGACAACCTGGAGTTCCTGGCCAAGGGCGACGGCGGTAACGCCGGCGAATGGGGCCGCGCGGCGACCAACGAGCTGATCCGCAGCCGCATCAAGGTCAAGAGCATGAACTTCATGCGTGGGCGCACCTTCATGAACAAGTACGTCATCATCGACGAGGCACAGAACCTCACGCCCAAGCAGATGAAGACCTTGATCACACGGGCCGGCCCCGGCACCAAGATCATCTGCATGGGCAACCTGGCACAGATCGACACGCCCTACCTCACCGAAGGTTCGTCCGGCCTGACCTACGCGGTCGACCGCTTCAAGGGCTGGCCCCACGGTGGCCACATCACGCTGGCGCGCGGCGAACGCTCGCGCCTGGCCGATTTCGCCAGCGACGTGCTCTGACTGCCACCCACCCCTCCTGAAACCCGGCCTGGCCGGGTTTTTTTGTTTCCAGTCAGCACAATTTCTGACAAATTGGCAATTCACCCTGTGGCACAGTTTTCAGAACCTATTTCACTGAGGAGAAACACATGAAAACATGGATCGCCAATCCACCTCGAACCCGCCATTGGGTGGCAATTGCCTCACTTGCTCTGCTGGCGGCCTGTGGCGGCGGCTCGGACGGTGGCGGTACCGGCACCATGCGCCTGGCACTGACCGATGCACCCGCCTGCGGCTACGACCAGGTCAACGTCACGGTCGACCGTGTGCGCGTCCACCAGAGTGCCACGGCCGGCGACAGCGCAGCCCAGTGGCAGGAAATCGTGTTGTCGCCCGCGCGCCGGGTCAACCTGCTGAACCTGACCAACGGCGTGCTGGAGGAACTGGGCAGCACCCCGCTGCCCGCCGGCACTTATTCCCAGCTGCGCCTGGTGCTCGCCAGCAACAGCGGCGGCGCACCGCTGGCCAATTCGGTCGTGCCCACCGGCGGCAGCGAAACCGCGCTGGACACCCCCAGCGCCCAGCAATCCGGTCTCAAGCTGCAAGTCCACATGACGGTGGCGGCCGGCCAGATCGCCGACTATGTGATCGATTTCGATGCCTGCAAATCGGTCGTGCCACGCGGCAACTCCGGGCGTTTCAACCTCAAACCGGTGGTGGCCGTGCTGCCTCGGGTCACGACCGGCCTGGCCGTGGTCGGGCAGTTGAGCAATGTCAGTGACAGCAGCGCCACCGCGGTGTCGCTGCAGCAGGCGGGGGTGGTGGTGCGCAGCACCGTGCCCACGGCACAAGGCGGTTTTGTGTTGTCGCCCGTGCCCGCGGGGACCTACGACCTGGTGGTCAGCGCGGCCAACCGTGCCACCATGGTGCTGACCGGCGTGCCGGTGAGCACCAGCGGCGTCACCACCGTGAGCACCAGCACCAGCCCCATCGTCCTGCTGTCCAGCGGCATGCGCCAGGTCAGCGGGCTGGTGGGCACCACCGGCAGTCCCGCCATACCCGACGCCATCGTCGCGCCGTGGCAGACCCTGCTGGGCACGACCATCGAATGGGGCGCGCGGCCGGTGGACGCAGACACGGGCGCCTATGCCTTCTCGCTGCCCACCCAGCCCGGGCTCAAGGCCACCTACGCGGCGCCGCCAGCCGCCCTGCTCTGGACACCCGACACCACCACGGCGGCGCGCTACACCGTCAATGCCTTCGTGACGGGCAAACCCACGCAAAGCGCGCCGGTCAACCTCGAAAGTGCCGACGCAGTGGTGAACTTCAGTTTCGCGCCCTGAAGCAGCAAACGGCGGCCCCGGACCGTGGCCGCTGTGGCTCAGAAGTCGCCGCCGCCGTAACCGGCCGCCAAGCTCTCGAAGCGCGTGAGGGCGTTCAGGAAGGCGAGCTTGACCGTGCCGGTGGGGCCGTTACGCTGTTTGCCGATGATGATTTCGGCCACGCCCGGTTCCTTGCAGGCCTCGCGGGTGTAGTACTCGTCCCGGTAGATGAACATGATGATGTCCGCGTCCTGCTCGATGGCACCCGATTCGCGCAGGTCGCTCATCATGGGGCGCTTGTCGGTGCGCTGCTCCACGCTTCGGTTGAGCTGCGACAGCGCGATCACCGGGCACTGCAACTCCTTGGCCAGCATCTTCAGGCCGCGCGAGATTTCACCCAGTTCGGTGGCGCGGTTGTCGCCCCCGGCCGAACTCGAACCGCTCATCAGCTGCAGGTAGTCCACCACGATCAGACCGAGCTTGCCACACTGGCGCGACAGCCGCCGCGCGTTGGCGCGCAGTTCGCTGGGGGTCAGGCCCGGTGTCTCGTCGATGTGCAGCGACACCGTGCGCAGCTTCTCGATCGCTTCGGTCAGTCGCGGCCACTCGTCGTCGGTCAGTTTGCCGGTGCGCAGATGGCCCTGGTTGATGCGGCCGATGGAGCCCACCACACGCACCGCCAGTTGCGAGGCGCCCATTTCCATGGAGAACACCGCCACCGGCAGGCCTTCGTTGAGGGCCACGTGTTCGGCGATGTTGATGGCGAACGCGGTCTTGCCCATGGAGGGCCGCGCCGCCAGCACCACGAGGTCGCCGGCCTGCAGGCCCGAGGTCATGCGGTCGAGGTCGATGAAGCCGGTCGGCACACCTGTCACATCGGCCGGGTTGTCGGCCATCTCCTGCACCCGGTCCAGCAGCTGCACCACCAGGGTGTCCATGCTCTGGAAACCCTGCTTCATGCGCGAGCCTTCCTCGCCGATGTTGAAGATCTTCTGCTCGGCCTCGTCCAGGATCTGGGCCACCGCCCGGCCCTGCGGGTTGAAGGCGTTGGTGGCGATCTCGTCACTGGCCGACAGCAGCTTGCGCAGGATGCCTCGCTCGCGCACGATTTCGGCGTAGCGGCGGATGTTGGCCGCGCTGGGCACGTACTGGGCCAGCGAATTGAGGTAGCCCAGTCCGCCCACCTCGTCGGCGCGGCCCTGGCTTTGCAGGTGCTCGAAGACCGTGATCACGTCCGCCGGTTTGGACGCGTTGACCAGCGCCGCCACGGCCGTGAAGATGAGCCGGTGCTCGTAGCGGTAGAAGTCGCTGTCCTTGATCAGGTCGCCCACGCGGTCCCAGGCGCCGTTGTCCAGCAGCAGGCCACCCAGCACGCTCGACTCCGCCTCGATCGAGTGCGGCGGAATGCGCAGCTGCGCCACCTGGTGGTCGCCGCCGCTGTAGGACGTCTCTTCGAGCGGTTCAAACGAACTGGGAATGGCAGAGGGCATGGATGTTCTCAAGCAAACCGCGATCTTATGCCAGCCACCCCGACCCGCCTGTGGACAAGTCTGTGGGCAAGCCGTGCGCGAGGTGTGTGAAAGTGGTGGATCAGGCGCCCGGGCGACGGTCGGCGGCCCGCGACAGCCACCCACGCGCCCCCAGCCAGGCCAGCGCGCCCACCGCCAGGCCCACGCCATCGGCCATGCCGTCGAGCCAGTCGCCCTCGCGCCAGCCGGTGGCGGCCTGCGCCAACTCGATGACCACGCCGAACAGCATCAGGCCGCCCAGCAGGCGCAGCGGACGCTGCGGGAACGCCAGCAGTCCCACGCCACCCAGGGCGGCAAAGCCCAGCGCATGCTGGGCCTTGTCCCAGAAGTGGATGCTGCTGGGCAATTGCTGGACCGGCACCAAGGAGAGACAGGCCGTGACCAGCGTCAGGCCACCAAACAACAGCGCCCAGCGGCGCTGCCAGACAAGCAGGGATGCAGATCGGAACATGCGCGGATGGTAAACGCCCAGCGCGTGGCCAAGCCGGTGGGACGGCCATCGCTTACAAGCTTTACAGCGGGGCCGTTCAGCGCGTGACAGCACGGGCGCCGAGGTGCAGAATCAGACAGACCATTCACTGGAGCCGCCATGCGCCACGCGCTCAACGATCAACGCTCCACACTGGCCACGATCGCGGCCTGGGCCATGTTCAGCCGCGGGCTGGAACCCGAGTTCCCGCACGCCGTGCAACAACAGGTGGCGGCCTTGCGCGGCCCCGCCACCGACAACAGCAGCGCGGTGCGCGACCTGACCTCGCTGCCCTGGTGCTCGATCGACAACGACGACTCGCGCGACCTCGACCAGCTGACCTTGTGCGAGCCGCTGCCCCACCACGGCGTGCGCATCCTGGTGGCCGTGGCGGACGTTGACGCCCTGGTGCACAAGGGCTCGCCCGTGGACCTGCACGCGCGGCTGAACACCACCTCCGTCTACACCTCGGCACGCATTTTTCCCATGCTGCCCGAGCGCCTGTGCACCGACCTCACCTCGCTCAACCCCGACCAGGACCGGCTGGCCATGGTGACGCAAATGGACTTCTCGCAAGACGGCGTGCTGCTCGGCTCGTCGATCTACCGGGCCCGGGTGCGCAACCACGCGCAGTTGGCCTACGACGCCATATCCGCCTGGATCGAAGGCGAGGCCGACCTGCCCGCGGCCGCCCAGCGCGTGCCCGGCCTGTCGCAACAACTGCGCACCCAGGACGAGGTGGCCCAGAAGCTGCGCGTGTTGCGCCGCGCCCAGGGCTCACTGGATTTCGAAACCTTCCAGCCCCGTGCGCAGTTTGTGGGCCAGCGCATTGCCACCATCCAGCAGCAGCCCCAGAACCGGGCGCGTCAGCTGATCGAGGAACTGATGATCGCCACCAACGGCTGCACCGCGCGCTTCCTGGCCGACCGCGGCGCCGCCGCCCTGCGCCGCGTGGTGCGCTCACCGGAGCGCTGGCAGCGCATCGTCGAGGTGGTGAAGGGCTATGGCGTGGACCTGCCCACCGAGCCCGACGGCAAGGCGCTGGAAGCCTTCCTGGCCCGGCAACACCGGGAAGACCCCTTGCGCTTTCCCGATCTGTCGCTGGTGATCGTCAAGCTCATGGGTTCCGGCGAGTACGTGGTGGAGCGCCCCGGCGGTCCGGCCATCGGGCACTTTGGCCTGGCGGTGTTGGCCTACATGCATTCCACGGCGCCCAACCGCCGCTATCCCGACCTGATCACCCTGCGCCTGCTGAAGGCGGCCCTGTCGGGAGGCAAGCCGCCCTACTCCCACGTGGAACTCGACGAACTGGCTGCCCATTGCACGGCGCAGGAAGACGCGGCACAAAAGGTCGAGCGCCAGATGCGCAAATCCGAAGCGGCCTTGCTGCTGCACGCGCGCATTGGCCAGCTGTTCGACGGCCTGGTGACCGGCAGCGGCGACAAGGGGGTCTGGGTCCGCATCTTCGAACCGCCGGCCGAAGGGCGCCTGACGGGCCCGGTGTCCGGCTTCAAGGTCGGCCAGCCCGTGCGTGTGCGGCTGGTGTCCACCTCGGTGGAGCGTGGCTTCATCGACTTCGTGCCCGCCATCGAGGACCGACATCCGGCCTGAACAGGCATGCCCATCACCACCACCAGGAGGCCCCATGTTGTACCGATTCAAATCGCAAGCCACGGCCGATCTGACCATGCTGCAGGCCGATGGACAGACCGTGCTGCGGCTGCTGGGCAAGGACGCAACCCGACAAGGCATCATCACCGCCGAGCAGCTGCCGCAAGCCATCGCCGCGCTGGAAGCGGCGGCGATGGCCGACCGCGCCCTGACCGTGCCGCCGCAGGACACCGAAGACGAGGACGGCGAACCAATGGAGCCCAGCGTGGGACTCACGCAGCGGCTCGCGCCATTTCTGCAGATGCTGCGCTTGGCACAGGATGCACACAAGCCCGTGGTCTGGGGCGTCTGAGATTGGCGATGCGGTCACGCGCAGGAAGGTCAACCACCCAAGAAAAAAGCACCTACCGCTTGCGCGATAAGTGCTTGATTCGTTCGAGTTTTTGGCTCCCCGACCTGGGCTCGAACCAGGGACCTACGGATTAACAGTCCGGCGCTCTACCGACTGAGCTATCGGGGAACAAGCCTCAAATTATAGCGTGATTTTTGAGGTTTTCGCTAGGGGGTCCAACTTTTTCAAAACTGGGTTTGCAGCGTCAGGCGGACGATGCGCGGCGCCGCAGGGAACAGGTAGACGTGGCTGTACTGGTACGGCGCTTCCTTGAAGTAGCGGCGGTTGAACAGGTTGTCCACGCCCAGCGTCCAGGTGGTGGGCTGGTTGCCCAGACGGGTCTCGTAGCGCAGCGCGGCGTCCACCTGCGTCCACGACGGCAGGCGCACCGAGCCGTCGGGCAGCACATGGCGCGGGCCTTCGTGCGACAGGCTGGCCAGCGCGGTCAGGCCGGGCAGCGCCGCGATGCGGTAGCCGACCGAGGCGCGCAGGATCCACTCGGGCACGTTGGTGGGCGTCTGGCCGTTCAGGCTCGGGTCTATGCCGCTGCCACGGCGGCGCGCCTGCAGGGCCGTGGCGCTGGCGTTGAGGCTCCAGGCGCCCACGCGGGTGCCGGCGCCCAGCTCGATGCCGCGGTGGCGGGCATCGCCGTCGCGCTGGCGGGTGCAGGATGCCTCGATGTCGCAGCTTCCCAGATCGCCAAACAGCGGGCGGGTGATGTCGAAGAAGCTGGCGTTCCAGCGCACGCGGCCGTCGTCGTGTTTGAAGCCGAACTCCCACTGGCGGCTGTTGAGCGCGGGCAGCGGCTGGCCGGCGTTGGTGTAGCGGCTGCGGCCCGGCGCCACTTCCGATTCGAGGCCCTGGCCCCAGCTGGCGTAGAGCATGTCGGCGGGGTTGAGCTGCCAGCTGCCGGCCAGCCAGGGCGTGGTCGCGCTGCGCTGGTAGTCGGTGGCGCGCGAGCCGTCGCTGCGCACGCTGTTGCGCGACAGGCGGGTGTGGCGCAGGCCCAGCCAGGTCTGTACGCCGGGCGCCCATTCGATGGCGTCGTAGGCGAACAGCTCGGTGCTGCGCTCGCGCAGGTTGGTGTAGGGGTCGAAGTAGCTCGGGTCGGCCGGCAGCGTGGGCTGGGTGTAGATGTTGCCCGTGCCCACGGCTGCGTTGTTGTCGGCCTGCGGCTGGCCCAGGTCGGTGTGGCGGTTGGCCTGCAGGCCAAAGCGCAGGCGGTGGGTCAGGCCGGCGGCCTTGAGCTCGCCCTTGATGGCCAGTTGCGCGGCGCTGGTGGTGCGGCGCTCGTTGTCGCTGCGGAAATCGTAGAGGTCGTAATCGCCATTGGGGCAGTAACGGTCGGCGTAGTAGTCGCCGCTGGCGGCGTCGTAGCAGCCGTAGGGATAGGCCAGGCGGTCGTCGGCGCGCAGGCGCTGGGTGGCCAACTGGGCGGTCCAGCTCCAGCCGGTGGCCAGCGCCTGCTCGAAGCGCACGCTGCCGCTGAAGTTGCGCATCACACCGTCCTGGCTCCAGGGCTGGTTGTTGATGTTGATGAAGGGGTTGGCGGCCGGCAGCTGGTTGCCCAGCAGGCTCAGGCCGGGCACGCCCGGCTGGCTGCGGCGGCTGTGTTCGAACTCCACCTCCAGCAGGCTGTCGCGGCTGATGCGCCAGTCCATGGCCAGGGCCAGCAGGTGGCGGCGGCCGTCGGCGTTGTCGGCATGGCTGCCGATGCGCTCACCGGCCAGGTTGAAGCGGTAGCCGAACTCGCGCGACGCGCCAAACCGGCCGCCCAGATCGACATGGGCCAGCACGCCGCCTTCGCTGGTGACTTCGGTGCGCAGGCTGCGCAGGTCTTTTTCGGTCGGGCGCTTGACCACGTAGTTGATCAGCCCGCCCGGCGCGCTGGTGCCGGCCTGTATGCCACTGGTGCCCTTGAACACTTCCACCCGCTCCTTGTTCTCCAGGCCGATCACGGTTTCGGCGCTGATGGGCAGGCCTTCGCGGCGGAAGTTGTACTTGGGGTCGAGCACAAAACCGCGCACGGTGGCGTAGTCCCAGTAGCCAACCGCGTTGTACGAGTCGGACACCGAGGCGTCGAGCTTGTAGAGGTCGCGCACGCTGCGCGCGCCGCTGGACTCGATCTGCGCAGCCTCGATGACGGTGGCGCTGATGGGCGTGCGCGCCAGCGGCGCGTCGCCCAGGCCTGCCACGTCGGCGCTGCGGGCGGCGTTGCCTTCGCTGACGGTGACCGGTGCCAGCGTCTGTGTGGGCTCCGCGGTCTGGGCCTGGGCGGCCGGCGCGAGCAAGGCCGCACACACGGCGGCCACCGGCGTCAGCGCCAGATGACGGGAAGTGATACGGGGGCGGAATCGGATGTGTGCCATGGCGTCTGTGGTCGCGTGATGGCAGGTCGGCTGACGAGGCGCTGGAGCGGTGTCCACGGGCGCGGTGCCCGGCGTCTGCGTTTGCTTCCCTGCGCGAGGATTACCTCAATCAGGTTCAAAGGGACTTTCTCAGTCGCCGGCCTGTCGGCCGACAACACCCCTAGCGAAACACGCTGCAGCAGCGTGTGTCCGGATTGTAAACGGGCGCCGGCCCGCGGTCTTGGTCTGAAACCTCAGTGGGCGGCGGCTGGCTCGCGCATCACCTGGGCAACGATGTCGAGCGAACGCAGGCGCAGCGCCGGATCGAACACGTCGCTGACCAGCATGAACTCGTCGGCCTGGGTCAGTTCGGCCAGGTGACTCAGGCGCGCCCGCACGGTGTCCGGGCCACCGATGGCGGCGGCGGCCAGGAAGTCGTCGATGGCGGCCCGCGCCTGCGGCGGCAGACCGGCATAAAAACCCGCCACCGGCGGCTGCAGGCGCCGGCGGTCGCCGGTGAGGATGCCCAGCACACGCTGGTAGGTGCTGCTGGCCAGGAAGTCGGCCTCGTCATCGCTGGGCGCCGCGATCACGGGCACCCCCACCACCACGTGCGGTTGGGCCAGCGTGGCCGACGGCCGGAAATGGCTGCGGTAGACGTTCAACGCCTGCAGCAGCAGGCGTGGGGCGAAGTGCGACGCAAAGGCATAGGGCAGGCCACGCTCGGCTGCGAGTTGGGCCGAAAACAGGCTGGAACCCAGCAGCCAGATCGGCACGTTGGTGCCGGCGCCGGGCATGGCCACCAGGCGCTGACCTGGCTCGGCCGGGGCCAGCAGGCGCTGCAGTTCGGCCACGTCGCGCGGGAAATCGTCTTCGCTCTCGACGCGGTCGCGCCGCAGCGCGCGCATGGTGGGGCCGTCGGTGCCGGGTGCGCGGCCCAGGCCGAGGTCGATGCGGCCGGGGTGGAGCTCGGCCAGGGTGCCGAAAGCCTCTGCCACCACCAGCGGCGCGTGGTTGGGCAACATGATGCCGCCCGAGCCGACCCGGATTCGTTCGGTGCCGGCGGCGATGTGCCCCACCAGCACGGCGGTGGCCGAACTCGCGATGCCCACCATGTTGTGGTGCTCGGCCAGCCAGTAGCGCGTGAAGCCGAGGCGTTCGGCGTGTTGCGCCGTGCGCAGCGCAATGTCCAGTGCCTGGCGCACGCTGCCGCCCTCGCGCACGGCCACGAGGTCCAGCATGGAAAGCGAGATGTCCTGCAGTGTCTTCATGTGGAGGATTGTCCCGCGCGCGCGCGCGGCCCGCCGCCGCGCGGCACAAAGCCTTGTGGTGTGGCGTGTTTATCATCCAGCCGGACATGCCCCACCCACACCGGAGACACGATGACACGCACACCCCGCCCCCTGCGCCTCGCGCTCGCGGCCTACGCCCTGGCCGCCAGCGGCCTGGCCCAGGCCGCCTTCCCGGAACGCCCCATCAAGATCGTGGTGGGCTTCCCGGCTGGCGGCCCGCTGGACCAGCACGCGCGCCTGCTGTCGGACAAGCTGCAGGCCGTGCTGGGCCAGCCGGTGGTCATCGATTACAAGGCCGGCGCCGGTGGCACCGTGGGCGCGCAGGAGGTCATGAAGGCCACCCCCGACGGCCACACCCTGATGCTGGCCAACACTGGGGTAATGGTGATCAATCCGGCGCTCTACAGCAAGCTGCCCTATGGCACGCTGCGCGACTTCACGCCCATCGCCCGCACGGCCATGCAGCCGCTGGCCCTGCTGGTCAACCCCAAACTGCCGGTCAGCACGCTCCAGGAGTTCATCGCCTACAGCCGCGCCCGGCCGGGCCAGGTCAACTACGGCTCGGCCGGCAACGGCGGTATCAGCCACCTGGTGCCGGAGATGTTCAAGTCGCAGACCGGCCTGTTCATGGTCCACATCCCCTACCGGGGCAGCGCACCCGCCTTCACCGACCTGATGGCCGGCCAGGTGCAGTTCATGGCCGAGTCCATCCCGCAGGCGGCCAACTACCACAAGCAGGGCAAGGTGCGGGCCCTGGCCGTGACCAGCCGCGAGCGCAACCCCGCCTTGCCCGACATCCCCACGGCCATTGAAAGTGGCCTGAAGAACTTCGAGGTCGTGGGCTTCTATGGCTTTCTGGCACCCGCGGGCACACCCAAGGACGTGGTCAACCGCCTCAGCGACGCTTTCAAGGAGGTGATGGGTCAGGCCGAGCTGCGCAACCGCATGATCAGCCAGGGGGCCGACCCGGCCTTCCTGGGCGCGGACGACTTCGCCCGATTCCTGGCCCAGGAAATGCCGCGCTGGGCCACCGCCGTCAAGCAATCGGGCGCCAAGCTGGACTGACGCGAACACCACCATGAACAAGACCGCCATCGAGCGTTTCTTCGCCACCCTGCAGGCGGCCAACCCCATGCCGGTGACCGAGCTGGAGTACACCAGCGTGTTCGAGCTGCTGGCCGCCGTGCTGCTCTCGGCCCAGGCCACCGATGTGGGCGTGAACAAGGCCACGCGCCGCCTGTTCCCGGTCGCCAACACCCCTCAAAAAATCCTGGACCTGGGGCTCGAAGGCCTGGAGGCCCACATCAAGACCATCGGCCTGTACCGCAGCAAGGCCAGGCACCTGATGCAGACCTGCCGCATCCTGGTGGACCGGCATGGCGGTCAGGTACCTCGCACGCGCGAGGCCCTGGAAGCCCTGCCCGGCGTGGGCCGCAAGACCGCCAACGTGGTGCTCAACGTCGCCTTTGGCGAGCCGACCATGGCGGTGGACACCCACATCTTCCGCGTCGGCAACCGCACCGGCCTGGCGCCGGGCAAGACGCCGCTGGCGGTGGAGCAGCAGTTGCTCCAGCGCATCCCCCCCGCCTACCTGGTGGATGCCCACCACTGGCTGATCCTGCATGGGCGCTACGTGTGCCAGGCGCGCAAGCCGCTGTGCCACCGATGTGCGGTGGCCGCGGTGTGCGACTTCAGCCCCAAGACCACCGCGTGAGCCCCACATGACGCGCCGTGCCCCCGCCCTGCCCTGGCTGGAACCCGGCCAGGACTTTCCGCCGGTGGACACCGCCTGGGCCGCCGATGCACCGGCCCCCGGCCTGCTGGCGGCCGGCGGCGCCCTGGATGCGCCCACGCTGCGCCGGGCCTACGCCCACGGCATCTTTCCCTGGTTCAGCGAAGGCCAGCCCATCCTGTGGTGGAGCCCCGACCCGCGCATGGTGCTGCAGGTGGCCGATTTCCGCCTGCACGACTCCTTGCGCAAACAGCTCCGGGCCGGGCTGCGCAGCGGTCGCATCGAACTGCGTTTCGACCACGATTTCACAGCCGTCATCGGGCACTGCGCCGGCGCCGCGCGCCCCGGGCAACACGGCACCTGGATCCTGCCGGAGATGGTGGACGCCTACACCGAGCTGCACCGCCTGGGCGTGGCCCACAGCGTGGAAACCTGGTGGGACGGCGTACTGGCCGGTGGTCTGTACTGCGTGGGCATCGGTCAGGCGGTGTTTGGCGAATCCATGTTCAGCCTGCGCAGCAACGCCTCCAAGATCGCGCTGGCCGCCCTGGTGGCCTTTTGCCGCGCTCACGGCCTGCGCAGCATCGACTGCCAGCAAAACACGGCCCACCTGGGCTCGCTTGGCGCGCGCGAAATGCCACGCGAGCGATTTGTCCAATCGATGCGCATGGCCGTTGCGCTGCCACCACCGGTCTGGCGCTTCGACTCCGTATACTGGGACCATCTCTTTCACGCACACGCCACGTGACGCACCCAAAAGAGCTTCCCCTGCAGGCGCTGCAGTTCTATGCGACGGCGCCCTACCCCTGCAGCTACCTGGAAGGGCGGCAGGCGCGTTCGCAGGTGGCCACCCCCAGCCACCTGATCCACAACGACGCCTACTCCGATCTGGTGGCGCGCGGTTTTCGCCGCAGTGGCATGTTCACCTACCGGCCGTATTGCGACGGCTGCTCGGCCTGCGAGCCGCTGCGCGTGAAGGCGGCGGATTTCGTGCCCAGCCGCAGCCAGCGCCGCGCCCAGGCGCGGCATGGCAACCTGCAGACGCGTGTGCTCAAGCTGTGTTTTGTGCCCGAGCACTACCAGCTCTACCTGCGCTACCAGAACCACCGCCACGCAGGCGGCGGCATGGACCACGACAGCATCGACCAGTACACCCAGTTCCTGCTGCAAAGCCGGGTCAATTCGCGCCTGGTCGAATTCTTCGAGCCGGCCGCCGACGGCCAGCCGGCCCGGCTCAAGATGGTCTCCATCGTGGACGTGCTGGGCGACGGCATCTCGGCCGTCTACACCTTCTTCGAGCCCGAACCCCAGAGCAGCTACGGCACCTACAACGTGTTGTGGCAGATCGCCCAGGCGCGCGCTCTGGGCCTGCCCCACGTCTACCTCGGCTACTGGATCGAGCAAAGCCGCAAGATGCGTTACAAGGCCGGCTTCCAGCCGCACGAAATCCTGCGCAACGGGAAGTGGCAGACGCCGGGCTGATCCGTCCCCCCTCGGCTGGGTGTGCCCCGGTGTTCCCGGAATGAGATTTCATCTCGTAAAATAACGAGACTGCTATCAGCCATGACCAAACGCTCCGACAACCTCCCCAGCCACCCCAGCGTTCAGGTGATTGAGCGCATGTTCAATCTGCTGGAAGTCCTGGCCTCGCGCGAAGAAGCCATCTCCCTCAAGGAGATCAGCGAGAAGACCGGGCTGCACCCGTCCACCGCCCACCGCATCCTCAACGACCTCACCATCGGCCGCTTTGTCGACCGCCCCGAGGCCGGCGCCTACCGCCTGGGCATGCGCCTGCTGGAGCTCGGCAACCTCGTGAAGGCGCGCCTGAGCGTGCGCGACACCGCCCTGGGCCCCATGCGCGAGCTGCACAAGCTGATCCAGCAACCGGTCAACCTGAGCGTGCGCCAGGGCGACGAGATCGTCTACGTGGAGCGCGCCTACAGCGAGCGTTCGGGCATGCAGGTGGTGCGCGCCATCGGTGGCCGCGCACCGCTGCACCTGACCTCGGTAGGCAAGCTGTTCCTGGCCGCCGACGACCCGCAGCGGGTGCGCGCCTACGCGACCCGCACCGGGCTGCAGGGCAACACCCGCAACAGCCTGACGCAGCTGCCAGCGCTGGAGCGCGAACTGTCGCAATGCCGGCAACTGGGCGTGGCCCGCGACAACGAAGAACTGGAACTGGGCGTGCGCTGCATGGCCGCCGGCATCTACGACGACCAGAACAAGCTGGTGGCCGGTCTGTCGATTTCGGCCCCGGCGGACCGGCTGGACGAAGGCTGGCTGCCCAAGCTCAAGGCCACCGTGGCGCAGATCTCCACGGCACTGGGCAACCTCAACCAAAAACTCTGAAGCACAGCACAAAGCGGCCGGCGCGAAACATCGCGCTGCGGCCGCTTTGTCGCCTCGAAAGGTGGCGCTTGCCTGTGCGAATCAGTGTGTGGCCGCGGGCGCAAACTGCGCCAGTGCCTGGGTGCGGTGCTCGACCCAGCGGCGCACACGCTCGGCATCGCCCAGGCGGGCGGCCTTGCCGGCGGCGTCCAGGAACACCATGATGACCTGGCGGCCAGCCACGCTGGCCTGCATCACCAGGCAACGACCGGCCTCAGAGATGTACCCCGTCTTTTGCAGGCCGATGGCCCAATCGGGGTTGTGCACCAGGCGGTTGCTGTTGTTGAACTGCACCGTGCGGTGGCCCAGTTCGACCTGGTGGCTGGGCGAAGTGGAGAGGTCGCGCAGCATCGGGCGCTCGTAGGCGGCGCTCGCCAGGATGGCGAGGTCCTTGGCGCTGGAGCGGTTGTCGCTCGACAGGCCGGTGGGCTCGACGTAGCGGGTGTCGTTCATGCCCAGCTCGCCCGCCTTGGCGTTCATGAGCGTGACGAAGGTGGACAGGCCACCGGGAAAGGTGCGGCCCAGGGCGTGGGCCGCACGGTTTTCGCTGGACATGAGGGCCAGGTGCATCAGTTCACCACGGCTCAGCGTGGTGCCCACCGCCAGGCGCGAACGGCTGCCCTTGAGGGTGTCCACATCGGCTTCGGTGATGGTGATCGGCTCGTCCATGGGCAGCTTGGCGTCCACCACCAGCAGGCCGGTCATGAGTTTGGTCAGGGAGGCGATGGGCAGGACCGCGTTCTCGTTCTTGCGCAGCAGCACTTCGTGCGTCTGCTGGTCCACCACCAGCGCCACGCTGGAGTTCAGGTCGAGAGCCGCATCGCTGCCCCGCAGACCGAGTTTCTCACCCATCGAGGGCCTGCCGCCGTCCACCGCCGACGCCACCTGCTTGCGCGGCTTCTGGGCCGCCACCTTGCGTGTCGCAGGCTTCGGGGCCGCCACCTTCTTGACCGTCGCCGACTTGTGCGACTTTTTCTGGGTCTGCGCATGGGCGCCACCCGCCATCGACAATGCCACCGCCAGGCCCAGTCCGCCCAGAAATTTCATTGCCAATCGTGCGGTTTGCATCATGCGGGACCTCTCAAAAGTGAACTATTCTGTTACGTAGTATACGCATGAAAAAAAACGCAAGCAATATCAATTGCTTGCGTTTACTTTTTAAAAAACAGCCTTAAGACTGCACCGCCAGAGATGTAACATGCACCAAAAAGATGCCATCAGCCTTGTGCGGCCACGCGGTCGGCCTTGCTGTGCAGCTTGTTGAGCGCGCTCAGGTAGGCCTTGGCCGATGCCACCACGATGTCGGGGTCCGCGCCCACCCCATTGACCACCCGGCCGCCATGCTGCAGGCGCACGGTCACCTCGCCCTGGCTCTCGGTCGAGCCGCTGGTGATGGCGTTGACCGAGTACAGCACCAGTTCGGCACCGCTCTGGACGTGGGACTCGATCGCCTTGAGCGAGGCATCCACCGGACCGTTGCCGTCGCACTCGCCCAGCATCTCCTTGCCGTCCACGGTGAACACCACCCGGGCGTGGGGACGCTCGCCGGTTTCGCTGCGCTGCGACAGCGAGACCAGACCGTACTGTTCCTTTTCGGTGGTCACGCTCTCGTCGCTGCACAGCGCCAGGATGTCCTCGTCGAAGATCTCGCTCTTGCGGTCGGCCAGTTCCTTGAAGGCGGCGAAGGCGGTGTTGATCTCGCTCTCCGATTCCATCTCGATGCCCAGCTCCTGCAGGCGCTGCTTGAAGGCGTTGCGCCCGCTGAGCTTGCCCAGCACGATCTTGTTGGCGGCCCAGCCCACGTCCTCGGCACGCATGATTTCGTAGGTGTCGCGGGCCTTGAGCACGCCGTCCTGGTGGATGCCGCTGGCGTGAGCGAAGGCGTTGGCCCCCACCACCGCCTTGTTGGGCTGCACCACGAAGCCGGTGGTCTGGCTGACCATGCGGCTGGCCGGCACGATCTGTGTGGCATCGATGCCCAGGTCCAGGCCGAAGTAGTCGCGGCGCGTCTTGACCGCCATCACGATTTCTTCGAGCGAGCAGTTGCCGGCGCGCTCACCCAGGCCGTTGATGGTGCACTCCACCTGGCGCGCGCCACCGATCTTGACGCCGGCCAGCGAGTTGGCCACCGCCATGCCAAGGTCATTGTGGCAGTGCACGCTCCAGATCGCCTTGTCCGAGTTGGGGATGCGCTCGCGCAGGGACTTGATGAAGTGGCCGTACAGCTCGGGCACCGCGTAGCCCACGGTGTCGGGCACGTTGATGGTGGTGGCGCCCTCCGCGATGACCGCCTCCAGCACGCGGCACAAAAAGTCCTCGTCGCTGCGGTAGCCGTCCTCGGGGCTGAACTCGATGTCGGCGCACAGGTTGCGCGCGAAACGCACCGATTGCTTGGCCTGCTCGAACACCTCGTCGGGTGTCATGCGCAGCTTCTTCTCCATGTGGAGCGGGCTGGTGGCGATGAAGGTGTGGATGCGGGCACGCTGCGCGCCCTTGAGCGCCTCGGCAGCGCGGGCGATGTCGCGGTCGTTGGCGCGGGCCAGCGAACACACGGTGGAGTCCTTGATGGTGTTGGCAATCGCCTGCACACAATCGAAGTCACCGTTGGAACTGGCGGCAAAGCCGGCTTCGATCACGTCGACTTTCAGGCGCTCCAGCTGGCGTGCGATGCGCAGCTTCTCGTCCTTGGTCATCGAAGCGCCAGGCGATTGTTCACCGTCACGCAAGGTCGTGTCGAAAATGATCAGTTTGTCAGACATGGGGTATCTCCTGTGAATGTGTGAATACGGGAATGTGGGTGGCCTCAGGCGCCAACAGGCACCCCATCGAAGGTGACCGGACTGCGCGAACCATCCATTGTCGCGCGTTGCAGGCCGGACAGGATGGCCTTGAGCGACGCGGCCAGGCTGTCGGTGTCGCGCCCGACGCCAAAGACCGTCTGCGCATCGCCGACCCGGAGTTCAAGGTAGGCCATGGCCTGCGCGTCGGCGCCCGCGCCAATGGCATGTTCGTGGAAGTCGAGCACGCGCACCGGCACGCCACAGGCGTCGGCGATCGCGCTGACAAAGGCTTCGATGGGGCCATCACCCTGTCCGGCAAATGCCACCACATCGCCATTCACCACACACTCGCCCGCCAGGCGCACGTGTCTACCCGCATGGCCGTCGGGGGCCTGCAGGTGGTAGCGCGGCGCCGCGGTGCGGGTGACGCCGTATTCGGCGTCGAACAGGCGCCACAGGTCGGCCGCAGTCAGCTCCCGGCCCTCCTCGTCCATGACCCGCTGCACCGCCTGACTGAACTCGATCTGCAGGCGGCGCGGCAGGTCCAGCCCGTATTCGTTCTCCAGCAGGTAGGCGATGCCACCCTTGCCCGACTGGCTGTTGACACGGATCACCGCCTCGTAGCTGCGGCCCAGGTCCTTGGGGTCGATGGGCAGGTAGGGAATGGCCCAGATGTCGCCCTCGCGGCGCTGGGCGAAGGCCTTCTTGATCGCGTCCTGGTGCGAGCCGGAAAACGAGGTGTAGACCAGCTCACCCACGTAGGGGTGCCGCGGATGCACCGGCAGCTGGTTGCAATGCTCGACCGTGCGGCGGACCTCGTCGATGTCCGAGAAATCGAGCCCGGGGTCGACGCCCTGGGTGTAGAGGTTGAGGGCCACGTTGACGAGGTCGAGGTTGCCCGTGCGCTCGCCGTTGCCGAAGAGGCATCCCTCGACCCGCTGGGCACCGGCCTGCAAGGCCAGCTCGGCCGAGGCCACGCCCGTGCCCCGGTCGTTGTGGGGGTGGACCGAGACCACGATCTCAGGGCGATCGCGGAAGCGCCGCACCATCCACTCGACCTGATCGGCGAACACGTTGGGGGTGGCGTTCTCGACCGTGGTGGGCAGGTTCAGGATGATGGGGCGCCCTTCGCCCCAGGCGGCGATGGCGGTTTCGCAGGCCTGCAGGGACACCTCCAGTTCGGCCAGCGAGAAGGTCTCGGGGGAATACTGCAGCACCCATTCGGTTTCCGGATGGGCGTCGGTCAGCCGGCGCACGAGACGGACGTGCTCATCGACCAGCTGCATCACCTGGGGCACGTCCAGGCCGAACACCACGCGCCGCCACACCGGCGCCACCGCGTTGTAGACATGGACGATGGCGCGGCGCGCCCCCGCCAGCGATTCGATGGTGCGCTCGATCAGCTCGGCGCGTGCCGGGGTCATGACCTGTATGGTCACGTCCTGCGGAATCCGCTCTTCGTCGATCAGCTTGCGCACGAAATCGAAGTCGGTCTGCGAAGCGGCCGGGAATCCGACCTCGATCTCCTTGAAACCGATGCGCAGCAGCAGGTCGAACATGCGCAGCTTGCGATCGGCGTCCATGGGCTCGATCAGGGCCTGGTTGCCGTCGCGCAGATCGGTGCTCAACCAGATCGGCGCCTGGCGCAGGACGGTGTCCGGCCAGGTACGGTCGGTGAGCCCCACGGGACGGAAGGCTTGGTATTTGCTGGCAGCTTGCTTCAACATGGTGGTCTCTCGAAGATAGACCAGCAACACCAAAGAAAAACGGCCCGTTGCTGGTGCAGACGGGCCGTGGATTCTGAAATGCGTGCGCGCTCGAAATCACCTGCCCGTGGGGGACAGTAGCAGTAGAGCGCGTGCGACAAAATTCATGCAATCAATATAACACAAAGCAATGGCCTGGCGGCCTGGCGGCCCGGCGCACGCGATCAGTCGTGCAGACCGCGCTCATCGGGCTCGTCGGTCGAGGTGCTCACCACACTGGCTGGACGGCCCTTGGCCTTGCGCCAGCCATAGACCGCATACCCCGACAGGCCATACAGCACGAACAGGCCGAACAGCACGGTGGGCGGGTGGATGTTGATGACGGCGATGCCCAGCGCCACCAGCACGATGGCGGCGAAGGGCACGCTCTTCTTCAGGCTCAGGTCCTTGAAGCTGTAGAAGGGCACGTTGGTCACCATGGTCAGGCCGGCGTAGAGCGTGATCGCGAACATCGGCCACTGCAGTTCATACCCCTTGAAGCCCGCCTCGGTGGTCAGCCAGATGAAACCCGCCACCAGCGCCGCTGCCGCGGGCGACGGCAGGCCCTGGAAATAACGTTTGTCGACCACGGCCGTGTTGACGTTGAAGCGCGCCAGGCGCAAGGCAGCACAGGCGCAGTAGACAAAGGCGGCGATCCAGCCCCAGCGGCCCAGGCCCTTGAGCGACCACTCGTAGGCGATCAACGCGGGGGCCGCGCCGAAGGACACCATGTCCGAGAGCGAGTCCATCTGCTCGCCGAAGGCGCTCTGCGTGTGGGTCATGCGTGCCACGCGGCCGTCCAGGCTGTCCAGCACCATGGCGGCAAAGATGCCCACGGTGGCCAGGTCGTAGCGGCCGTTCATCGACATCACCACCGCATAGAAACCACCAAACAAGGCGGCCAGCGTGATCATGTTGGGCAGCATGTAGATGCCCTTGGGGCGGCGCGCCGGCACCGAGGGTTCGGTGGCGTCGGCCTGATTGTCCAGTTCGTCTTGCATTCGCAGAAGTGTAAGCCAGCGTCCAGTGAACCGGCGCTCCACCTAGACTGGCCGCGGTCACTGCGTCAGGCGTTGCTGTTGGCCCGCACTTCCGACAGGCTGGTGTGCCCCAACAACACCTTTTCGATGCCGTCCTGGCGCAGCGTGCGCATGCCGTCGGTCAAGGCACGGTTGAGCACGTCCTCGGAGCGGGCGCGGATCTGGATCAGGTGGCGCAACTCCGGCGTGACCACCAGAAGCTCATGGATGCCCAGGCGGCCACGGAAACCGGTCTGACCACATTTTTCGCAGCCGGGCGCGTGGCAGCTGTGCAGCACCCCCCCCTGGCCGAAGGCCTGCCGCCATTGGGCGTGCAGGGCCGCCGGGTCGCGCAGCGTGTCATCGGGCGGCAAGGCGATCTGGTAGTCCAGCGTGAGCTGCTCCAGTTCGTCCTTGCCCATGGGCACCCGCTTCACGCAATGGGGGCACAGCCGGCGCACCAGGCGCTGGGCCATCACGGCCAGCACCGAGTCCGAGAAGGAGAAGGGGTCGAGCCCGAGGTCGATCAGGCGGGTGATGGTCTCGGCGGCCGAATTGGTGTGCAGTGTGGACATCACCAAGTGTCCGGTCAACGAGGCCTCGACCGCGATCTCGGCGGTTTCCTGGTCACGGATCTCGCCCACCATGATCACGTCCGGATCGGCGCGCAGCAGGGAACGCAGCGCAGTGGCGAAGGTCCAGCCGATCTTGGAATTGACCTGGATCTGGCGCAGGCCGTGCTGGGTGATCTCCACCGGGTCCTCGGCGGTCCAGATCTTGCGGTCGGGCTGGTTCAGGTGGTGCAGCGCCGAGTGCAGGGTGGTGGTCTTGCCCGAACCGGTCGGCCCGACACACAACACCATGCCGTAGGGCCGGTCGATGGCCTGGGTGAACAGGGCCAGGTTGCGCGCGCTCAGGCCGATGTCGGCCAGCGCCATGGAACGCGAGGAGGCCAGGATGCGCATCACCACGTCTTCCAGCCCCTGGGTGGTGGGGATGGTGGCCACGCGCAGTTCGAGCTTGAGGCCGCCAAACTTGGAAAAGTTGATCTTGCCGTCCTGGGCCTTGCGCTTTTCCGAGATGTCCAGGTCGCACATGATCTTGATGCGCGCGATCAGGGCGTTGCGGTAGCTGGCGGGCAGCTCAAGGTAAGGCCGCATCCGGCCATCGATGCGAAAGCGGATCTTGAGTTTCTGGCGCCCCGGGTAGGGCTCGATGTGGATGTCGGACGCGCCCTGCTGGAAGGCCTCGAAGATCATGGAGTTGATCAGGCGGACCAGTGTGTTGTCCGATTGCTCGATCTGGCGTTCTTCCTCGGTGTCCTTGCTGTCCACCACCAGTTCCGACGCCAGCTGGTAGACATCGTTCTGGGCCAGGTTGCTCACGTCCGGCTGGGGCGTCTGGGCATCGCGCGGCTCCTGCATCTGCTCGGCCAGCCCGACCTCGCGGTAGATGCGGCTGATCTTGGAGGCGATTTCGTCCCCCGAGCACAAGACGGGCATGACCTTGAGCTGGGTGGTGAACTCCATCTCTTCGAGGATCTTGAACTGCAGCGGGTCGGCCATGGCCACCACCAGCAGGCCCTTGTTGAGCATCAGCGGCTGCACCTTCAGGCGCAGGGCCATGGCCAGCGGCACCAGGCGCAAAGCATCAACGTCGTACTCGAAGGACTTGAGCTCCACCAGCGGGTAGCCCATCTTGCGGGCAAAGGCCATCTGCAGATCCGCGGTGGACACCATGCCCAGCTCGACCAGGATCTGCCCCAGCGGCACGTTTTTGGTTTCCTTCTGCTTCTTGAGCGCCACGCCCAGTTGCACCGCCGTGATCTTGCCCAGACCGATCAGGGCCTCGCCGATGGGTACCGGCTTGATGCGGGCTTGGCGCTCCAGCGCGGTCAACAGGTCGGCACGGGTTTCGATGACCCCGTTGGCCATGCCGGAGTGGAAGTCCAGCGTGGTCTCGGCAAACACCGGCATCAGGGTGCTGGCGAAATCGGTTGAGGAAAACGAATCGGCGTCGACCCCGTTGGTCGCCACGTCGGCTGCTTCGTAGCTTTCCAGCGCTGAGCGTGGCACGAACAGGCGCGCCACGCCGCTGCCGGTCGGGTCCTTCACGAACATCCACAAGCCGGAAGGCAGGTCCTGCACGCCAGCGCTCTGGCCGGTCAGCCGCGAACCGTCGATCAAGCGGATCATGTAGGGCTGGAAATTCAGCACCGCGTCCAGCGCGTCCTCGGGTGACGGCGCGGCACCCAACATGCGCAAGCCGCCATCGACGCGCATGCATTTGAACTGGTTGAAACGGATGGCGGTGGCCGATTTGGCCGCCGTCGCCTGCACCTTGATGAGTTGCTGCGCGACGTCAAAGGTCAGCAACCGCCCCTGGATGCTGTTGGCCCCCCAGCCCAGCACCTCACACGGCCAGCGCTTGGCGCTCGGCGCGTCGGTGACCAGCAGGCCCGAAGGCGGAAGGGGAAATTCGAAGTTCTTCATGTGGGAAAGGACTTGGCACACCGTGTGCACCGCGGGGTGCGGCGCAACGGCGCTGGGTCGAAGCGTAGCGCGGCTGGCGAAGGCAAATGTAACATCTCGAAACAAACGCAGCCGCCACCCTGCACGGGCCTGGTCACGCGGCCTCCAGCAACTGCCGGGTGTAGGGGTGTTCGGGTTGGCCGAGCACCCGCTCGCAAGCCCCCCGCTCCACCACCTGCCCGTGCTGCATGACCAGCAGTTCGTGCGCCATCGCGCGCACCACCGCCACGTCGTGGGTGATCAGCAGGTAGCTCAGGCCCTCGTCGCGCTGCAGGCCCTGCAACAGCTGGACCACCTGCTTCTGCACAGTCACGTCGAGCGCACTGGTGGGCTCGTCCAGCACCAGCACGCGGGGTCGCACGATCAGCGCCCGCGCGATGGCGATGCGCTGACGCTGGCCACCTGAAAATTCGTGCGGGAAGCGGCTGAGAAGGCCCGACGCCTCCTCATCCGGCATCGCCGCGTCCACCAGATCAACCGCCCGCAAGACCTGCAGCACCCGGGCACGTCGTTGCTCGGCCCCCAGGCCAGGCTCGTGCACGCGCAGGCCTTCACCCACCACCTGCTCGATGCTCATGCGCGGTGACAGTGACGAAAACGGGTCCTGGAACACCACCTGCACCTGCTGGCGCAACGCCACCTCGGCGCCCTGGCGCCGGGCGGCGGCCCAGCCCTGCCCCGCCACTTCCAGCCGGCCGCCATGGTCCAGCAGGCCCAGCGCGGCCAGTGCCAGGGTCGACTTGCCCGAGCCCGACTCGCCGATCACACCCACGGTCTGGCCGGCGCGCAACTCGAAATCCGCCGCCTGCACGGCGCAAAAACGCCCCTTGCCGAACCAACCGCGCCAGCCAGGCAGCGCTGTGGGGTAGTCCACCGACATCGCCTGGGCGGACATGAGCACGCCGGCATCGGCCCGCACCGGAGATAGTTCACGCGGCGGCGTGCTGTCGATCAGCAGCCGGGTGTAGGGGTGCTGGGGCGAGGCCATCACCTGCGCCACCGGGCCCTGCTCCACCAAATGGCCCTGCTCCATCACGGCCACGCGGTCCGCCACCCGGCGCACCAGGTTGAGGTCGTGCGTGATCAGCAGCAAGGCCATGCCGTGCTCGCGTTGCAGGCGGTCCAGCAGCGACAGCATCTGGCCCCGCAGACTGGCGTCCAGCGCGGTGGTGGGCTCGTCGGCCAGCAGCAGCTTCGGGCTGCTCGCCAGGGCCATGGCGATCATGGCGCGCTGGCGCTGGCCACCGCTGAGCTGGTGGGCGTAGCTGCCGGCGCGCCGGGTCGGCTCGGGGATGCCGGTCGAGGCCAGCAGTTCCACCGCCGCATCGGCCGCCTGGCGGCGCGTGAGGCCCTTCTTGAGCTGCAGGATCTCAGCGATCTGGTCACCCACGGTGTAGACCGGGTTGAGCGCGGTCATGGGTTCCTGGAAGATCATGGCCACGTCGTCGCCGCGCACGCCGCGCAGCTCGCGTTCGCTCAGGGCCAGCAGATCACGCCCCTGCAGCAGGGCCTGGCCCGAGATGTCGGCGTTCTGCACCAGGCGCAGCAGCGCCAGGGCCGACACCGTCTTGCCCGAGCCCGACTCGCCCACCAGGGCCAGCTTTTCGCCAGCGCGGATGTGGAAATCGATGCCGTGCACCACCTCGCGCCCGGCAAACGCGACACGCAGGTTCTTGACGTCAAGCAAAGGCGCGGTCATCAACGGTCCTGTTTGCGGGGGTCCAGCGCATCGCGCAGGGCGTCGCCCATGAAGGTCAGCAGCAAGAGGGTGAGCACCAGGACACCAAAGGTGGACAGCGAGATCCACCAGGCGTCGATGCTGGCCTTGCCCTGGCTCAGCAGCTCGCCCAGGCTGGGCGTGCCGGCCGGCACCCCCAAGCCCAGGAAATCCAGCGAGGTCAGGGCCAGGATGGCGGCGCTCATGCGAAAAGGCAGGAAGGTCACCACCGGCGTCATGCTGTTGGGCAGGATGTGGCGCCACATGATCTGCCGGCTGCCCACACCCAGGGCACGCGCCGCGCGCACGTAGTCCATCTGCCGGTTGCGCAGGAACTCGGCGCGCACGTAATCGGACAGGCCCATCCAGCCGAACAGGCTGAGCAGCACCAGCAGCAGCGCGATGCTGGGCGCGAACACGGCGCTGAAGATGATCAGCAGGTAGAGCTCCGGCATGGAGCCCCAGACCTCGATGAAGCGCTGGAAGGCCAGGTCGGTCTTGCCGCCAAAGTAACCCTGCACGGCGCCGGCCAGCACGCCCAGCAACACACCGATGGCGGTGAGCGCCAGCGCGAACAGCACGCTGACCCGGAAGCCGTACACCAGCTGGGCCAGCAGGTCGCGGCCCCGGTCGTCGGTGCCCAGCCAGTTGGTGCCGGTGGGGGGCGACGGATTGGGCGACGGCGCGAAGTAGTTGATGGTGCGCGGACCGTAGGGGTTGAGCGGGTAGATGGCCCAGTTGCCGCCCTTGCCGAGCTGGGCCTGGATGAAGGGGTCCAGGTAGTCGGTGGCCGTCTCGAAATCGCCGCCGAAGGTGGTCTCGGGGTATTCCTTGAGCAGCGGCGCGTAGAACTGGCCCTCGTAGCGCACGAGCAGCGGCTTGTCGTTGCACCACAGCTCGGCGCCCAGGCTCAGCAGCACCAGCACCACAAACGCCACCAGGCTGGTGAAGCCCAGGCGGTTGCGCCGGAAACGCGCCCAGGCGCGGCGCGAGGGGCTGGCCGGAGGAGCAGGACGGGCTTCAATCGAATTTGACACGGGGGTCGACCCAGACGTAGCACAGATCGCTGACCAGCTTGGTGACCAGCCCGATCAGCGTGAAGAAGTACAGCGTGCCCAGCACCACCGGGTAGTCGCGCCGGATCACGCTCTCGTAGCTCAGCAGGCCCAGCCCGTCGAGCGAGAACAGGGTTTCGATCAACAGCGAGCCGGTGAAGAAGGCGCCGATGAAGGCGGCCGGAAAGCCGGTGACGATGGGAATCAGCGCGTTGCGGAACACGTGTTTCCACAGCACCTGGCGCTCGCTCAGGCCCTTGGCCCTTGCGGTCAGCACGTACTGCTTGCGGATTTCCTCCAGGAAGGCGTTCTTGGTCAGCATGGTGGTGACGGCAAAACTGCCCAGCACCATGGCCACGACCGGCAAGGTGATGTGCCACAGGTAGTCGACCGCGCGCGCGACCCAACTCAACTCATCCCAGTTGCTGGACGTGAGCCCGCGCAGCGGAAACCACTGCAGCTGCCCGCCAAAAACCACCAGCAGCGCCACCCCCAGCACGAAGCCCGGGATGGCATAACCCACCAGCACCAGCAGCGTGGTCACCAGATCGAAGCGGGAGCCTGCCCGCACCGCCTTGGCCACGCCCAGCGGCACGGCAATGCCGTAGCTGATGAAAAACGTCCACAGGCCCAGGCTGATGGACACCGGCAGTTTCTCGACGATCAGCGCCCAGACGTCCTTGTTCTGGAAAAAGCTCTTGCCCAGGTCGAAGCGGGCGAACTGGCCCAGCATGTCGACAAAACGCTCATGCGCCGGCTTGTCGAAGCCGTACAGCGCCTTGATCTGCGCTATGCGCTTGGGATCCACGCCCTGCGCGCCGCGGTAGACGCTGCCCCCCCCCTCGGCACCGCCGCCGCCGGCTGTGCGCGCCTCGGCCAGGTACTGCTCCACCGGGCCACCGGGCACGAACTGCACCACCACGAAGGTCAGCAGCAGCACGCCCAGCAGCGTGGGGATCATCAGCAAGAGGCGTTTGAGGATGTACAGCCACATGGTCTTTTCTACCGTGCCCACCAGGTATCGATGGCCCAGGCTTCGCCCTGGAAATAAGGCGGAACCACATCGGGCTTGGCCAGGCGCTGCTGGTTGTAGGCCATGCGGTGCGTGCCGGCGGTCCATTGTGGGATCAGGTAGTGGCTGTGCGCGATCACGCGCTCCAGCGCGCGGCAGGCGGGCAGCAGTTCGTCCTGGGACGTGGCGCTGGTCATGCGCGCGATCAGGGCGTCCACGGCGGGAGAGCTGACACCAGCATAGTTGCCCGAGTCGGGCGTGCGGGCGGCCTCGCTGCCGAACATGTCGGCGTATTCCTGGCCCGGGTTGTGGGTGCCCTGGAAGGCGATGCTCATGAGGTCGAAATCGAAGGTCTGTATGCGCTGCTGGAACAAGGCGAAATCCACCGCGCGGTAGCGCAGCACCACACCGAGCTTTTCCAGGTTGCGTATCCAGGGCGTGACCACCCGCGAGCCGGCCTCGTTGCTGTCCAGGTACTCCAGTTCCATGGCCTCGCCGCGGGCGTTCTTGAGCACACCACCCTGTATGGTCCAGCCGGCGTCCTGCAGCAGGGCCTTGGCGCGGCGAAGGTTGGCGCGCAAGGACGAGTCGCCATCGGTGCGCGGCGGCTGGGTCATGGGGCCGAAGACGGCGGCCGGCACCTGCTGGCGCCAGGGCTGCAGCAGAGCGAGTTCTGCGGCGCCGGGCTCGCCGGTGGCCGCGCAGGCGGTGTTGCCGAACAGGCCGTTGACGCGCTGGTAGGCGTTGTAGAACAGCTGCCGGTTCATCCACTCGTAGTCCATGGCCAGGCCCAGCGCCTCGCGCACGAGGGGGTCCTTGAGGCGGTCTCGTCGGGTGTTGAGCACGTAGCTCTGGAAACCCGAGGGCAGGCGGTGCTTGAACTCGCCCTTGACCAGTTCGCCCGAATCAAAGCGCCGGCCATTGACCCGGCGCGCCCAGTCGCCGGCCGAGAAAAAGCGCATGAGGTCGAACTCGCCCGCCTTGAGGGCTTCGAGCCGCGCGGTGTTGTCCTTGTAGATCTTGACCGTGATGCGGTCGAAGTTGGAGCTGCCTCGCTTGACGTTCAAATCGCGTGCCCAGTGCTGCGGGTCGCGCACGTAGGTGATGTCCTTGCCGAACCGCACCGGACCGATCCTGTAGGGGCCGCTGCCGATGGGGACGTCGGTCACCACCTGATCAAAAGGCTTGCCCTCGCCCCATGCGCGGCTGAACACCGGCAGGCCGCCCACGGTGAGGGGCAACTCGCGGTTGGGCTTCTTGAAGCGGTAGCGCACGGTGCGCTCATCGAGCACGTCCAGGCCCGCCACATCGGCCAGCAAGGTTTTGTAGGCGGGCGAGGTGTGGGGGCCCATCAGGGTGTCGAAACTGTGCTTCACATCCTGGGCCAGCACCGGCACGCCGTTGTGAAAACGTGCCTGCGGGCGCAGGCGGAAGGTGGCGCTCAGGCCATCGGGCGCCACCACCACATCCTCGGCGAGCAGGCCATAGCCGCTGGCGGTCTCGTCCAGCGAGCCGATCAGCAACGACTCGAACAGCAGCCCCGACAGGTAGGCCGGCGCGTTGCCTTTGATGGTGAAGGGGTTGTACTTGTCGAAAGTGGAGGTGCGCAGGTTGCTCACCAGCCGCATCTCGCCGCCCTTGGGCGCTTGCGGGTTGACGTAGTCGAAGTGGGCGAAGCCGGGCGGATACTTGAGATCCCCCCACAGCGCGTAGCCATGTGCAGCCCACGCTGGCCCGCACACGCCGATCAGCACACAAAGCAGCAAACGTCGCATGCGACAATTCTGCAAGATTTTTTCTGGAGAGCGATCCATGGGTTTTTTGGCTGGCAAGAAATTGCTCATCACCGGCGTGTTGTCCAACCGTTCCATCGCCTACGGCATCGCCAAGGCGTGCCACGAGCAGGGTGCCGAGCTGGCGTTCAGCTACGTGGGTGAACGTTTCAAGGACCGGATCACCGAATTCGCGGCCGATTTCAACTCGACGCTGGTGTTCGACTGCGACGTCGGCGATGACGCGCAGATCGCCAAGCTGTTCAAGGACCTGTCGGCCCACTGGCCGACGTTCGACGGTTTCGTGCACAGCATCGGCTACGCGCCGCGCGAAGCCATTGCCGGCGATTTCCTCGAAGGCCTGTCGCGCGAGGGCTTCAAGATCGCCCACGACATCAGCGCCTACAGTTTCCCGGCCATGGCCAAGGCCGCCCTGCCCTACCTCAACCCCAAGTCGGCCCTGCTGACCCTGACCTACCTGGGTGCCATCCGCGTGGTGCCCAACTACAACACCATGGGCCTGGCGAAGGCCAGCCTGGAAGCCAGCGTGCGCTACCTGGCCGACTCGATGGGTCCCAAGGACATCCGCGTCAACGGCATCAGCGCCGGCCCCATCAAGACCCTGGCCGCCAGCGGCATCAAGGGCTTCGGCAAGATCCTGTCGGTGGTGGCCGAAACCTCGCCCATCCGCCGCAACGTGACCATCAGCGATGTCGGCAACGTGGCCGCCTTCCTGCTCAGCGACCTGGCCGGCGGCGTCAGCGCCGAAATCACCTACGTGGACGGCGGCTTCAGCAACGTGGTGGGCGGCATCGCAGAGCCGGCCGAATCCTGATCCAGCCCGGCCCATGAGACTCGCGGCGCGCCTCCCCTGTCTGGTGGCGTGCCTCGTGTGGCTGTTCCAGCTGGGTGGCTGGTCGCCGGCTTGGGGCCAGACGGCCTCGGCGCCCCCACCTCTGATGCTGGCCCGCGGCTATGCCCCCGGCATCCACCTGCCGGACTACTGGGTCAGCGAAAAACTGGACGGGGTGCGCGGCCACTGGACCGGCAGCCAGTTGCTCAGTCGGGGCGGCATCGCCATCGCTGCGCCGGCCTGGTTCACGGCCGGCTGGCCGGCGGTACCCATGGACGGCGAGTTGTGGGGCGGCCGTGGGCAGTTCGCCGCGACCGTCTCCACCGTTCGCCGCGAGGTGCCGGACGACGCGGCCTGGCGGCAGATCCGCTTCATGCTTTTTGACCTGCCCGCCCACGGCGGCCCGTTCGACGAGCGCGTGGCCGCCATGCTGGCCCTGGTGGAAACCACCGGCCAAGCCTGGCTGCAGGCCGTTCCCCAGCGCCGCGTGCCCAACGACAAGGCCTTGCAGGTCCTGCTGAAACAGACCGAGAAACTGGGTGGCGAGGGGCTGATGCTGCACCGGGGCGCGGCGCTTTACCAGGCGGGGCGCAGCAACGACATCCTCAAGCTCAAGCGCCACGAAGACGCCGAAGCCGAGGTGCTGGCGCACCTGCCTGGTCGGGGCAAACACACGGGTGGCGTGGGCGCGCTGCAGGTGCAGACGCCCGATGGCCGGCGTTTCAGGCTGGGCAGCGGCCTGAGCGACGCCGAGCGGCGAGAGCCACCGCCCGTGGGCACTTGGGTCACCTACCGCTACCGTGGTCTCAACCAGAGCGGCCTGCCCCGCTTCGCCACCTACCTGCGGGTGCGCGGCGACATGGGTCTCAATGGCCCACCCGCGCCACGCTGACGCCCGCCATCACGGGTGGCCGTTGGCACCGACCTTCTTGAGGTGGGCGTACAGCTGGTCCTTGAGCTGCAGCTTTTCCTTCTTGAGGTTCTCGATCTCCACATCGGTCGCTTTCACCAGATTCGACGCCATGTTCTGGATCAGATGATCGAGCTCGTTGTGTCGGTCAAACAGGCGCGTGAAATGGGCGTCACGGCCCTTGAGACTGGACATCAGGTCGCGGTACTCAGGAAACATCGGCAGCTCCTTCGGGGGTGCCCCGCAGGGGCATCAGGACTTTTTAACACAGTCGGCGAAGTAGCTCTTGCTGCCGCTGGGCCCGTCCTGCACCACCAGGCCGTGGATGTCGTTCTCGAAGCCCGGGCATTCGCTGGCGAATTCGCGGTTGAACTTGAGGTAGTCGACGATCTTCTTGTTGAACACCTCGCCCGGGATCAGCAGCGGGATGCCCGGCGGGTACGGCGTCACCAGACTGGTGGTGATGCGGCCTTCCAGGTCGTCGATGGCCACACGCTCGGTGCTGCGGTGGGCGATGTGGGCGAACGCGTCGCTGGGCTTCATGGCCGGCGTGTGGTCACTCAGGTACATGTCGGTGGTCAGGCGCGCGATGTCGTACTTGGCGTAGAGCGTGTGCACGTGCTGGCAGAGGTCGCGCAGCCCCATCTGTTCGTAGCGCGGCTGCTTGGCGCAGAACTCCGGCATGATGCGCCACATCGGCTGGTTCTTGGCGTAGTCGTCCTTGAACTGCTGCAGCGCGGTCAGCAGCGTGTTCCAGCGGCCCTTGGTGATGCCGATGGTGAACATGATGAAGAACGAATACAGACCGGTCTTCTCGACCACCACGCCGTGTTCGGCCAGGAACTTGGTGACGATGGACGCCGGAATGCCCGACGCCTCGAAACGGCCGTCCAGGTTGAGACCGGGCGTGACAATGGTGGCCTTGATCGGGTCCAGCATGTTGAAGCCCGGTGCCATGTCGCCAAAACCGTGCCAGTCCTTGGCGGTGGCGGTCTCGTCGGTGCCACGGTTGAGCACCCAGTCGCCCGCCTCGCCAACACCCTCGTCGGCCAGTTCGTCCGGGCCCCAGACCTGGAACCACCACTCGTCGGCGCCGAAGTCGTCGTCGATCTTGCGCATGGCACGGCGGAAGTCCAGCGCCTCCAGGATGCTCTCCTCCACCAGCGCGGTGCCGCCGGGCGGCTCCATCATGGCGGCGGCCACGTCGCAGCTGGCGATGATGCTGTACTGCGGGCTGGTGCTGGTGTGCATCAGGTAGGCCTCGTTGAAGAGGTGGCGGTCCAGCTTGGTGGTCTGCGAGTCCTGCACCAGCACATGGCTGGCCTGGCTGATGCCGGCCAGCAGCTTGTGGATGGACTGGGTGGCGTAAACCACCGAACTCTTGGGGCGCGCGCGCTTCTTGCCCATCGCGTGGTAGGGACCGTAGAAGGGATGGAAGGCGGCATGGGGCAGCCAGGCCTCGTCGAAGTGCAGGTTGTCGACGTAGCCGTCCAGCATGCCCTTGATGGTCTCGGTGTTGTAGAGCACGCCGTCGTAGGTCGACTGGGTCAGGGTCAGCACGCGCGGCTGCACTGCATCGGCATCCACCCCGGCCAGCAGCGGGTTGGCGCGAATCTTGGCCTTGATGGCCTCGGGCTCGAACTCACTCTGCGGAATCGGGCCGATGATGCCGTAGTGGTTGCGCGTGGGCTTGAGGAAGACCGGCACCGCGCCGGTCATGATGATGCTGTGCAGGATGGACTTGTGGCAGTTGCGGTCCACCACCACCACGTCGCCCGGCGCCACCGTGTGGTGCCAGACCATCTTGTTGCTGGTGCTGGTGCCGTTGGTGACGAAGAAGCAGTGGTCGGCGTTGAAGATGCGCGCGGCGTTGCGCTCGCTGGCCCCGATGGCGCCGTTGTGGTCCAGCAGTTGGCCCAGCTCCTCCACCGCGTTGCAGACGTCGGCGCGCAGCATGTTCTCTCCGTAGAACTGGTGGTACATCTGGCCCACCGGGCTCTTCAGAAACGCCACGCCGCCCGAGTGGCCCGGGCAGTGCCAGGAGTAGGAGCCGTCCTCGGCGTAGTCGAGCAAGGCCTTGAAGAACGGCGGCTGTATGCCTTCGAGGTAGCTCTTGGCCTCGCGGATGATGTGGCGCGCCACGAATTCGGGCGTGTCCTCGAACATGTGGATGAAGCCGTGCAACTCGCGCAGCACGTCGTTGGGCAGGTGGCGGCTGGTCTTGGTCTCGCCGTACACATAAATGGGCACGTCGGCGTTCTTGCGGCGCACCTCTTCGATGAAGCTGCGCAGGCTCAGCACGATGGGGTCGAGGTCAGGGCCTGGGGTGAATTCCTCGTCGTCGATGGACAGGATGAAGGCGCTGGCCCGCGACTGCTGCTGCGCGAACTGGGACAGGTCGCCGTAGCTCGTCACACCCAGGACCTCGAAACCCTCGGCCTCGATGGCCTGCGCCAGCGCGCGGATGCCCAGACCCGAGGTGTTTTCAGAGCGGTAGTCTTCGTCGATGATGACGATGGGGAAACGGAATTTCATGAGCGTGGCCTGAATCGGAAAGAAAGTGCGCCGCGCCACCAGGGGCGGCGGCCTTTTTGCAGTGCGCGAAGTGTACGGAAATAATGCGGTGCTCCCATGAAGGGGCATCGCTTTTGGCCCCAAAATCAGACCGCCGGCCCGTGAAGCCGGCCCATTTGTCTCAAGGAGCGCAGGCATGGCGGAATCGACCATCTGGTGGCTGTTGGCCGGCACGGCCGTCGGCGTCGAGCTGGTGACCGGGACTTTTTACCTGCTGATGGTGGCCCTGGGCCTGGCCGGCGGGGCGGTGGCCGCCCACCTTGGGCTGTCCGTGCCCCTGCAGTTGCTGTGCGCGGCCCTGCTCAGCGGCGGCGCCGTGGTGCTGTGGCACCGCCAGCGCAAGCGCGCGCCCGACCGCCTGCCGGCCCGCGCCAACCCCGACGTCAACCTGGACATCGGCCAGACCCTGCACATCGACGCCTGGGACGCCAACGGCACCGCCCAGGTGAAATACCGGGGTGCCCTGTGGACCGCCGAGCCCATGCCCGGCGTATCGCATACCGGCCAGGGCATGTACCGCATCGAACAGGTGGTGGGCAGCCGCCTGCTGGTGGTGCCCGCCGCCTGACATCAACCACAAGAGAGGAAACCCATGGAAATCGCCCTGCTGGCCTTCATCGTCGCCATCATCTTCATCGTCCGCTCGATCAAGGTCGTGCCCCAGCAGAACGCCTGGGTCAAGGAGCGCCTGGGCAAATTCGCCGGCACCCTCACGCCCGGCCTGAACTTCCTCGTGCCATTCATCGACCGCGTGGCCTACAAACACAGCCTGAAGGAAATCCCGCTGGACGTGCCCAGCCAGATCTGCATCACGCGCGACAACACCCAGTTGCAGGTCGACGGCATCCTGTACTTCCAGGTCACCGACCCCATGCGCGCCAGCTACGGCTCGTCCAACTACATCATGGCCGTGACCCAGCTCGCCCAGACCTCGCTGCGCTCCGTCATCGGCAAGCTGGAACTGGACAAGACCTTCGAGGAACGCGACATCATCAACGCCCAGGTCGTCCAGGCCATCGACGAGGCGGCGCTGAACTGGGGCGTCAAGGTGCTGCGCTACGAGATCAAGGACCTGACGCCGCCCAAGGAAATCCTGCACGCCATGCAGCAGCAGATCACCGCCGAACGCGAGAAGCGCGCCCTGATCGCCGCCTCCGAAGGCCGTCGCCAGGAGCAGATCAACATCGCCACCGGCGAGCGCGAGGCCTTCATCGCGCGCTCCGAGGGTGAAAAACAGGCCGCCATCAACAACGCCCAGGGCGAGGCCGCCGCCCTGATGGCGGTGGCCGAGGCCACGGCCCAGGCCATCGAACGCATCGCCGCCGCCATCCGCCAGCCCGGCGGCGAGCAGGCGGTGCAGCTCAAGGTGGCCGAGAAGGCGGTCGATGCCTACTCCCGCGTCGCCGCCGACGCCACCACCACGCTGGTGGTGCCCGGCAACATGACCGAGGTGTCCGGCCTCATCACGTCGGCCATGAAGATGGTGCAAGTTGGCCAGGCCACGGGTACCGCCACCCGCTGAAGGAAATGCCCATGACGACGCCTGCCCGCAACGTGCTTGGTGGCGAACTGCTGTCCTGCTCCTTCGATCCCCTGACCGGCTTTTTCCGCGACGGCTGCTGCCGCACCGATGACAGCGACCAGGGGCGCCACCTCATGTGCACCCGCGTCACGGCCGACTTCCTGGCCTTCTCCATGCAGTCTGGCAACGACCTCAGCACGCCGCGCCCGGAATGGCGCTTTCGTGGCCTGCAGCCCGGGGACCGCTGGTGCCTGTGCGTGGATCGCTGGCTCGAGGCACTGGCGGCTGGCGTTGCGCCACCCGTGGTGCTGGAGGCCACCCACGAGGGCACGCTTCGCAGCGTTTCACTGGAGACTTTGCAGGCACATGCATGGAAACATCCCAGCGCCCGGGGAACCGCCTGAACTCTGCGCTACAATGCAAGGCTTCGCGGAGAGGTGGATGAGCGGTTTAAGTCGCACGCCTGGAAAGCGTGTGTGGGCTAATCCCCACCGCGGGTTCGAATCCCGCCCTCTCCGCCAGTATGCAAACCCAAGTGATTGATTTCACTTGGGTTTTTTGCTTTGTGCGCGATGAAAGTCACACTGCAGGGCACACTCTGTGGATCGCTACACCATCCATAGCTCAATCACCGACTGCGACGGTAACGCATAGCCCCGAGTAGATGCAGACACCCTATCGGGTCTTTCGCCTGAACTCCCACGGTGGCACAGGGGCCACATCGACCCAAAGGCCGTTTCGATTTTGTCGAGCCACTCGTTCTGCTCTTGAATATTCAGTGCGCTCCGCAACTGGTTGCTCACGCTCATACTCTTTGTAGTGCCATGCCATCCCGGCATGCAACTGTTGCAGGTTGGCATCAATTCCGTCCAGTACCACCCTTCCAACGATGCGACCATACCGGTCTCGCTTGTTGTATTCAACAAACACATTGCGCGCGAAAACAAGCTTCGACAAGTGCTCCTTAGAACGTTGACCAAAAGGCTGCCTTTTCTCAGGAGCATCAATGCCCTGAAGTCTCACCTTGTATCGATTTTGGTCGCGATCGAGAACAGTCACAGTGTCTCCATCGCTGACCGCCACCACCTTGCCCGTCACCGAATCAGACAAGACGATGCTGGGCATCACCAGACCAAGCACTGCCAAAAGTCGAACTAGAGTCAAGAACACGCTAAAACTTTCAATCACGGGAAGACAAGGGCCCATGGTAGTGCAAACATCCCTCAATCTTTCCAATATGATGACACTGATCCCCCTGTGAAACTCTAGTCAAGGACAGGCCCCCCTAAGTGAGTGCTGGGAGATGAAATCTCATCAAGTTGATGCCCTTTTACGAATCGCAGCAGCTGTCAGAATCCACTTGCAACATCACCAAAAGACAACTAGTCAATTAGGATTTACGATGGCATATTATGGGAACTACCGCAAACGTAGCTATCGAAGCTGGCGCAGCAGAGGCTATGTCAGCAGCAGCAGTTGGTCATCAAAATCCACTGAATTGTTTAGAACCTTTGGATCGGCCATCTATGAAATTCGAACAGCATTTCTCAATCTAACAGACGACGCGTTAGATGAACTGCTGAAAGACTATGGGGCAATATATGGATCATCTGCGGAACGATATGCCAGAAAGACTTACACCTTATGGAAGAGCGGGAAGACAAACCTCTCTGGACAAACGCTAGAGCGTCTCGTTGAATTCGTGCCCCCATATTTGGAACCGGAGCAAAAAATTCACCTAGTCCGAATGATTGCTGTAAAGCACGAACAAAAGCCTGCGCATTACAAAACAGTATCAATCAATCTCAAAGAACCCGGGAATGCATATTTAGAGATTGATACTTTATTGCATCAAATGGATACCGAAGATGTTCTGGCCCACTTACCAGAACACGTAATGAAAGCAGCAACATGGCTTTACGACGATGATGTAACAGCAGCTAGAGCGATCCTTGCCGAGTCCAAACGTACACAGAATGAAATTATGAAAACATCAGCGCGACGTGAGATTGACTTGCTAAAGAGAACAATATCATCCGGCCAGATCAAATCCGCAAACTACAGAATAGAACTACCATCTGGAATACTGCAAATTCAAGCCTACTCTCCAAAAAAAGGGTTGCTCTCAACCATAATTGAGTGGCTCATATAGAAATTGATCTCACCTACCTTTGCAAAAAAAATATCATGAGCAACAATCAATCCAACGAACCAACCCCAATCACCAACGATCCAAATAAAGCGATAATTCTGCACGACAATGGACTAAGAGCAGGGAACATAATTGATCAAGCAATATCTAGACTCAACGAAAAACAGATTCAAGCGCTAAGCGAAGAGGCGAGCAAAGAAGCAATTCGTTTGCAAGCACGACAAACTCAACAAAACATTGATTATGTAACAGGCAAGAAGGTTGCTGAAGACCATATTGATGTTTGGAATACACTCAACAAAGATGGCAAGACAACAAGGCAAAGCATTACAACAGACATTGAAACTGGTGCCGGACGGATGCGCATCGAGAGCAAATCAGGCGCAACATGTTTTGTAGCTACTGTTGCCTACGGAGACTGCGATCATCCAGATGTAAAGTTCTTGCGGTGGTATCGAGACAAAATCCTTGCAACTTCGTTTCTAGGTCGAAGCTTTATCCATACCTATTGGGCCATTGGGCCCAAAATTGCGAAAGCTATCAGCCCACACGCTAGTCTTCGCAGCAAGGCCAAAACAGTCATCTCATACATTGTCAAAAAGTTGCAAATTCGCCATCAATCAGATGAAGTCAACACGATGATCAACGACAATGAAAAACAAAAATTCACAAAATGATCAGCACACCTTAAATTTCATTTTTTACAATCAACACCGTTATCGCCACCCATGAAAAGCGTCAATCTATTCTGCAAAATGGTGTTTAACTGCCCCGTACGCTGGGAAGAACTTAAGCACATTGAAAATGAATCCAAGAAAAGGTTCTGCAGCAACTGCGATAACATCGTTTATCTAACCACCAGTTATCAAGAATTACAAGAGAATGCATCCAAGGGTCGATGCATTGCAACTTTCTCCCAGAGCAACGAAGAGGAATATCCGGACATCGTAGGCTACTCGATGCCAGATTCATCTGCTCAAGGCAACAATACAGACCCAATCCTTTTCTCCCCCATCAACACACTCGACCTTCCAAAGCCAATGATAGATAGACTTCGTGCAAGTCGAATAAGCTTCCTAGGGGATTTAGCCAGACTTAGCACCAACGAGTTATTGAGCATATTTTCCTTCGAAAAAGAAGAGCAAAATTCAATTCTTCAACAACTAGCTGAGAGAGGCTTAACGCAAGGAATGATTATCCCCAACTGGGAATTTGATCGGAAAAATCTCGAAGACTAAAATAGACAACCTCAACCATATCCAAACGCATTCAAACTGTTCATTTATTCTGAAGTTTGAAAGTCCAGCGTCTATTACTCCTTTTTTACCCGCACTCACCATCGTGAATCAGATTTCTTAATAGAAGGGCTATTCTCTTGCGAGAACAAAGAGGCCCTTCATAGCATTGCTATACCATCAAAGTTGAGCGAGAATCGATTTCCTCTTTTCATCATATTCATCTTGAGTGATCAATTTCTTCTCAAGCATATCCTTGAGATCGTTCAGTCTCTTTTCGGCTGAAGCCGGCTGAACAGCCACAGCTCGCTCTGCAGTAGCTTTATCGGCAGCGGCCTTTTCCTCAGCAGCCTTTGCTGCAATAAGTTCATCGCACCTCTTGCTCTTATACAGGCTCATAAGATGCACTTTTCTGGTGTCGGCTGCAGCTATAGCCTCATTCGCATTTGAATAGGTGCCAATCATCGCAGGCCAAAAGAACAAAACAGCAGCGACGTTTGTTCCTGTCATTCCTTTCTCTTTCTGGGCATCAGTTCTGAAACGATCAGCGTCCTTCATTTCGGAATCTATCTGTGCACAGGTCAGCGAAGTATCAGTAGTTTTAACGGACTCAACTACATGAGGCGTAGCGCACCCGCCCAAGAGAGTTGCACTGACTGCGAGCAAGAGACTCGCTTGGACCTTGATGATGTTGTTCTGGCTACGCATGTTGTCCTAAATAGTGGTCTAACAAGTGGCATCAGGGCGTTGATGCATTTGGGATCGGCCCTATTACAACACGTCGCAAAATTGACACTTTGCAACGTTTCGACACTATAAAGGACTGTCTGCGATGAAGCATCGCATGACCGAGTGAAAGCTACCTCCGAGGGTCAGAAGCAGCTCTTTTTACGCCGAGCAGTAGCACTTGACGCTCGCCGTGCTGATCCCAAATTGCTCAGCCGTTTGAGCGATGCTGGCACTGTACTCTTGACGCCACTGACGAACTGAAACAGCATCTCCGACCTTCGGACGGCCAAGACTTGTCTTGCCGCGCTGGGTAACACCTGTCTCAGACAACAACCGTTTTGCAGTCTCACGACCAGCCGCTCCGCACGTCATCTGCCTGATAGAGCCGGGTTGCTTCACTGACACCCCTGCCGCCTAGCTACGTCAGTAGTTACCGCGACCAGGAATGACGTTCCGGACACCACCACGAGGTTCTGCTACGTCACCTCGCCTGCGTGGAATCAGATGCACGTGGCAGTGAAAAACTGACTGTCCGGCCACCTCGCCACAGTTCATGCCGATGTTGAATCCTTCGATACTCGGATCGGTCGCAGTCAGCAACAGCCTTTGTTCGAGCAGCAGCTCATTGATCGCCAGTACCTCGTTTTCGAACAGATCAAAGTAGTCAACCGCATGTCGCTTTGGTATCACGAGTGTGTGTCCATCACGCACCGGATACCCGTCACGAACCAGATATGCAAGTTCGTTTTCTGCGATGATCCTCACCCTGTCGTTCAGTTGTAGATCGCAAAACAAGCACTCATACACCATCAGCTTCTCGCGTGAGTTGATGACTCAATTTGGGCCTTGAGAGCCTCAAACGGCAACCATGGCTTGCGTCTGTGAACCATTCGATGACAGTTCGAGCACAACATCACAAGGTCTGAGAGCTTTGTTTTCTCACCAACTTCCAGCTGTGAAACCGGTTTGGTGTGATGGCACTCAATGAATTCTTTGCCACGCTCACCATAGACCTTCTCGAAATCGAAACCACAAGCTTCGCAGAAAAGACGGTCATGGTTCGCCAGAAATTTCTTCTTCTTCCTGTCGATCAATCCTCTGTTGCGTTCCCGGTAACGGTGCACACGGCTTAGCAGTTCGCCTTCGTCAGCTTCATCTTCGGCTGCGACCAACTGTGGAAGACTGGCCAGTTCATCGGTTCTCTCTGCCCCAGCAAAGCAGGCGATGTGGCTGGCAAGACGTGAGAGTTCTATGGGATTCGAGCTAAAGAGCGTCCAAACCACTTCCTCGTCCTTGTTGCCATGGGCCAACCCAGCCCCCTTGTAGGCTGGATCGAAGCGTCTGAAGTTCATCAACTTCATATAGACGCCAGCAGGGTTCCTGTAGTTGTCCCCCTTCGTGCCACCAATTAGTTCCTGCATTCGATTCAGCAGGTTGCTTAGCTGGATCACCTCAAGCGAATTCTTGCCGGGGATCGACGGCGCATGCCGTAAGTAGAAATCCAGAGCAAGAATGTGCTCGTCGCGGGTCCAGTCTTGATTTTTCATGGCTTCACTACTATTACGAGGCCCCACACATCGCAATGCCTTCGTAAATCCAGCCTCGACTTAGCAGTTCTGCTTTATAAAAATCACCGTAAATTGTAAATCTATGATTGCTATCCAATTGCGCAAAACGATTATTGTAAAATCGGTGAACAGCAGTAGTGTTCTCGGGGCACTTGCCATTAACAGGGGCTTTTGCGTAAAATGCAATTCCTTCATATTGCCAGCCACCATAGGTTTTTACCGCCTCGCACTCATCCTTTTTAAGTGTGTAGAAATGACTGCTCGATGTGGGCGTGTAAAATCTGCAAACTGGTAATGCACCCGAGCGACCATCTTTCCATCCAAGAAAATAGTCCTCAGTATTGACCCAGCGACCTACAGCTCCGCTTTCAACAAATGAAAATTCATTTCTAAAGCCCGTTCTAAAAAAATGTTGATTATCGACGTTGTAGTATTCTGCCACCGTTACATAATCTAGCAGATATTTGGCAGCCGTAACCATCCGCGCCATGTTTACGATTCCAGCCCCGCAAATCGGAAAATATTCTCGACAGTCATCGGGCTTTGTAAAGCGTGTTGCAGTTGTTTCCAATAAGGCAGTTAGTTCTGGAGGCGTTAATTCAGGATTTACAGATAATGCTAAAGACGCAGCACCGCTTACAAATGGCGCAGCCATACTTGTGCCTTCATAAAACCAGTAGTCAGAAACGAGTGGACTCTGTTTGCCCGTATTCCATGTCGAGGCAATTCCCGCTTCAATTTGTCGATACCAAGAAATGTCGCCACCGGGCGCAGAAAGGTTGACCTTATTTGAAAAGCTGTAATTGCTGAAAGATGATCTTAATCCGTCAAAGTCAACGGCCCCTACAGTTACGACACCCGAGCATGAGGAAGGAACTTCGATTGTGATATCTACATCAGAGTTTCCGGCAGCAACAACAATAAGCGTATTTCTTGCCTTGACAGCTTGGATATACCTTTGCATTGTCCAATCACAGCCGCCTGCGACTTTTCCACCTAAGCTCATATTGATAACCCGAGCTGGATAAGGATTGTTTGGGATTCCTACGATCGGAATACCTGCTGCCCATGCCATAGCATCCAGAATATCCGACCACGAACCGCCACATTTCCCCAATGCCCTTACGGGCAGTATGCGTGCCCTCCAGTCAACCCCCGCAATTCCCTGACTGTTATTGCTCGCAGCACCAATGATGCCTGCTACGTGAGTTCCATGCCAGCTTGAATCTTTTATTGCGCAGCCATATCTTTGAGACTCTGCGGCATCTATCCAGTCGCCCGGATCATTCGCATCAGCATCGCGACCATTTCCATCATTGGATTGAAACGGATTGCTCACGAAATCATATCCCGGCAAAAGCCTACCAGCAAAATCTGGATGATCATATCGGACGCCTGAATCAATTACTGCAACGACAATACTGCTCGCACCTTGTGTCGTACCCCATGCGGTATAAGCATCAGTCCCCCCGCCAAGTTCGGAGGAACTAGCGAGGCCATGTTGAAATCGTAGAAACGTATCATTAGGAACTAGACTATTTTGAATCTGCAAGTCAAGCGATACGTAATCAACTTCAGGAAGTTTACTTATTTTTACCCGAAGTGATTCGGCAATGTCTTGCGATAATGGTTGCTCAAAAGAAAACAAGTAGTCCCCCAGAGCTAAAGTTCTAGCATACTTTAGTTGCTTTTCGCCGATAGCCTCAATTGCCTCAATGATGCTTTTCTTTTGCCAATCGACATCATTTGTGCCAAGCTTAAAGCTTACTATCAAGCCGAGAACCGATGACAGTCCACCATTATCTAATGCCGATTTATTCTGCAGCGACTCTATTTTCCTCTTGAAGGGCTGCTCAAGTTTCTTGATTGCTTTATCACTTTTCGTGACTACGAGGTCCAAAGAACTTTGACTTTTATCAAGAATGCCAGCACTCTGTAGCAGCCTTGAGAAATTGTCACCTAATGCTTTTGATTGCTCCAATTGATAAGGTACTGCATCTCCCGAGAAAGATGGCGTGGCAATTCCGCCAACAAGTAGTGCCATTGCCCATATGAGTAAGATTTTTGTCATCATTACCTTTGCCTATACAGTGAACTGCTGAGTAACAGAATGAATAGCGTGATAATTGTATTTACTACTGCATCTAGAAAATTGGCACAATATTCTCACAACAATAAAGAGTTGTCGTGCTGCGCCCATGTCGTTGACAATTATATGGCGGTGAATCTGCAGGATAAACAGAGCCTCAAGCGATAGAGGTTCAATCCACTACACACAAGTGCCACTCCCGATCTGTTGTGTACGACCGCATACCTGTTCGCTTTCTCTCCAGCCGATAGAGACCTGATATCCACGCTTATTAAGGGGCATCACTTGACCTCTAAGGGGCTTCACGCTGATGGATGAGGTAGATTTGGGCGTCCAGATGCTCCAGACTCATCGCCTTATTGCGGAAAGCAACATTGCAACGCAAAGTGACGATTCGAGGCGATCCAGTTTCGACCATGTGTCAACTGTGCCACAAGAGTTGATCTTTCGGTCGGTCTACTCTTCAGCCCGAGCAATACCGCTTCACACTGGCTGTGCTGATCCCAAACTTCTCGGCAGTTATGGTGATGCTTGCCTTGTTCACTTGGCGCCACTGACGGACCGCATCCGCATCAGCCACAGGAGGTCGACCCAGACTGGTCTTACCATGCTGCGTCCTACCTGTTTCAGCCAACATGCGTTTCGCGGTGGCACGACCTGCAGTCGTACGCTCAACGATCCGTTTGCGCTCCATGTCGGCCACCTGTGCGAGTACCGCCAAGATGAGTTCTCCAGCACCTGTCCCAATTCGTCCAAGCCCTAGCACATCGATTGCCACACCCTTCGCAGTAAGTGATCGGACAGTCGCCTGTACATCCAAGGCATCACGACCCAACCGATCCACTGCGCTGACATGAAGCACGTCACCTTTTCTGATGTATGCAAGTAGCTCACCGAAGCCCGGACGGTCTGCGGCTGGGACCGAGCCAGACACACCGATATCCGAGAACTCCATGTCAAACTGACCCCCAAGTAGTTGACGCTGAGACTCAATCGATTGCTCAGAGGTCGAAACTCGGTAATAGGCGATTTGTTGACTCATGTGGATCAGAAGATTTACATCAATTATGAGCCTAGATCAAAAATCTGTCAAGAATCTTTTGATCCATATAAACAGTGTTCACTAACCCTAGATCATTTGGTACAACTAGTGGACCAATTTTTATAGTCAATGCGGCATGAGCAACATAGGTAATCACCGTCTCTTTCAAGCAGTACAAGTTCTCGCCACTGGGCTCGGAGACGTAAGAAGCCGAATGGCAGTTGCGATGGCTATTGTCGACAGGATGCAATCGTCAGAGTTGAGTGACAGGCCAGACCTCAGAAGCAGATTGGATGCGTTGTTAAAAAGAACATCAAAACACCCGGCCAATCTCACATTGGGCAAAGTTACACGAAACACATTCGAGGTTACGGCTGGTGCCAGTCAGAACAAAACGTACTCGAAACTTGCACGAGAGCTATTTGATATTTGGATAGAAACAACCACGTGCTAACAATCTTCAGCAAGTTGTTCTTGGAGGTAAGTCGCATGCGCAATGGCATTCATTCTTTAATTCTCTTACTTCTTATACTTGGGCAATCGACAGCGCAGTCGCAGATCAATTCTGGACGTGATCTTGATTCTAATAGCAGTCCTGTAGAGGTGAAAGCTGGCGTTGATGGTTCGCCAACAAGGGTTGCTTACGTCCCAGAGTTGCTTATAAACGAAGAGAAATTACCATCCGAAACAAGGGAGCAGAGCATTGAAAAGATCTCTCAGAAGCTTGAACGGAATTTAAGCCAAGGACAGATTGATTTCATTCTGACCAAAGCAGTGATGGTGACCAAGCAATATGGTGTTGAGCGAAGCTATCTTGTTGCAAAAATAACACAGCCAGAACTATTTTCAAATCCAAGCGTGCAATTTTTAAACATGACTCGCCTTTTAAATGAGTCAGGCCTCTCATTGTCACAATTGAATGATGCACTGCCTGCATTTATAGTTGCAAAGGGTGCGGGCATTACGCTTCAAGAGGCAGTATACGTTAATCCATCCGTTGATGTGACTAGCGAATTTGTATCATTCATCAAGACCAAAACTGCGCCTAGGCGTATTGCAAACACTGCTACAGCAAAAATTGGCGTCATAAGACTCTCGGTCCTTTCGGAGAGTTTGTTGCTCAAGTCAAATAGTCGGGCCTATTCAAATAAAATCGCAAATGAACTTAATATGAAAGTTGCAAACGAGGCGATACAGAAAGTTGCGCTTTCTCAAGGCATTGATATTGTTTTTCAGCATGGCTTGCATGGATTTCTCACAAATGCACGAAATTCCAGAATAGATATTTCGTTGGATGTGCTGAAGCAAATTGACTTGAACAAGTGAAGCCTAATCATGACTCGCCAAGGCGACTTTAACCTTGCTGCAGCCATCTCCAAAATATCGGATCAACCTTAGCAGGTGCGATTTTTGGAGATGATCTTTCATGTAGATCGGCATGAAGCACCAGATACGGTTATCCCTGTAGTATGCAGACGGAACCAAGAATTTTTGATTGATCTCGTTGCAGAACTTCAAAAGTTCGTCTTGCGTTTTGTCTTCTTGCGCTTTGATGTACGTCGAGAATGCGAGAATATGAGCTGAGTCGAAAATCCGAATCCAAAATGGAAATATGCCATCTTCATTCAAGTAGATGCGTTCCTCTTCTTCGATCTGATGAGCAAGGCAGGCGTGCTCCAACATCAGAGAAAGATTGACGAGAGTGATTTCCTTCTCGGGAATCAGCTCAGAGTTCATAAATAGTTGAGTTTCGTTCAATTGTTGATACTTTTCCATGTTTAGTGCTCCTGTCTGGCCGACATCCAACGATAGAGATCGCATAGAACAGACTGATCCCTGTCTCTGCCAATAGGATCGGTTGTCAGCTGCAGAAGGCCATGCGCTTCTTGGATGCCAACCCACCGCGTTTCTTCAGTCTCGGTTCCAAAGGGCTGCTGATCACCCACTGGCACACCAACAAAGAAGATGGTCGAGCCTGTGGTGCCCATGTATCGATCGGGCAGAAGGCCAATCAGCTTGCAGTGGTAGCCGGCCTCTTCCAGAAGTTCACGACTGGCAGTCTGTTGAGGCGACTCGTAGCCATCTGGTCGCCCCTTGGCAAAGGTCCAGCAGTAGCCACCGAAGCCACCAGAAACCTGCCTGAGCAACGTTTGCCCCTCTGGTGACACCAACACCACCCCGTAGCTGTCTGCGTCAGGTACGGCCATCTTGTCTATCGCTGCAGTGCTATTCCATTCAAAGGCTTCTGGTTCCAGCTGTAGTTGATACAACTCGGTCCTGAGTCGGCCATAGAGACTTGCTCTGTTCTTGCCCTGCACCGACTGGACTTCGTTTTTGAAGTTGCTGTAGCCAATGGAACCAATCAGATGGACCATCGCATGGGCAAGATCAGATCGAGAAGCCTTGGCTCGATATTGGTAATCTGATCTTGTGGACTCTGTGATGCTTCCCATCGCGGGAAGGTATAGAAGCTTCAGTGCTTCAAGATCAGACCGAATCCTTGATCTGATTGTGAGTTGATCGTGTTGTCGGTCTTCTTCCTTTTGCACCAAAGAGAAGAATCCTATCGCCGTTTGTATCCAGATTTTGATGACTCTCTTTCAGGTTTGAATTTTGGTTCGTTCGAATGATGACCCTTCTGGTCCATAAATTTCATAGTCGTCAGATGACAAATCTTTGTCCTTTGCTGCATATTCAATCCAGCCTAAATCAGCAGGCTGCACGTCAGATGTAAGCACCCATGGGCTGAATTCGCGCAGAGAGTCTTTGGCACACAAAGATCCCATCGCTGACTCATGTTCTTGCCGAACTGCAACAATTGCGTGATGATGAAGCCTATCAGGGAACGAATACTGAAATCCACCTGCCATCGTTGGGTTATACGTTTTGATGCCCTTTTCTTGGTGTCTCTCGACAAACAGAAGCAGTATTGGTTGATCACCCTTTCGCTTTTTAAGCCACTTTTTATTCATGAATATCTTCTTTGGCAACAATTGATGCCAATACAAGTTGTTGAATATCTCACTCAAAAACTGTGGGCTGTGATCCGAATCTTTGGGACTTATGTAAGTCAAGCTCATAGAGAACAATTTGTATCCATCGTTCTCAAGCTGGGCCATCCATCTAGTCAACTCGCGAATCCATTGATCCTTGCGTACATCAACTCTATGCAAACAACTCAACTCATCTTCATTTTTGATCCCTGTGCTTACCTGCATGTACTCATTCCTTTATTCAATAAACCACAATTGTTATTAACCAAAGGGATGAGCAATGTATAGATGTAGTTAATCTATCGACACCCCCGAACGGTTCGATCCAATGCTTCCTCTGAATTCAAGATCGCTCAAAATCAGACAACTCTTTCGCGGTGCAACAGCACCCACCATGAAAGGAAGCTTCACGTTATGCATAATGAAAATACCAACTTGGCGTAGTCGGTGACGTATAGTCAAATTTACTTATTCCAAATCAATTTCAACTCTATCAACTCATCTTGTTGGTAAGCTGAAAATGGAAATGATCAAGGCCTCAGTCTCTGATCCCATGGCTAATCCACCGGCAAGACATGCCAAGTGCGAACAGGCGCGCCAGAATGAAGCAAAATCGGGCGACGATCAGAACGTCGGCACGTGCTAAAGCTTTGAGTTCTCTTACTCAATGCATAGACTCCACCAGCGTCCGTGGTGAGCCGCTTGCGCTAAGACTGTTCTACCTTGATAAGAACAGTTTCATCATCATGCTTCCGATATGGAACGACTGCTTTTTGCTAATAAGCTTTCGCCACGAAGGGGAGCTGATTGCAAAATGATCCAAGAAAGTTGCGATCCCTTCTTGAACTTCTTGCCTGTCGAGTGAGCATGAGCGCTTGAAATTGAGTAACTCTCAAATTCAAGAAATTCACTCAGCGTTTCATGGAATTTTCGATCCAATAGTTATCCTTGGGTGTATTCGTTTGAATTGCACCCCTTCTAGTAGATCACATGCAATATGCTCTATTAGAAAGGGTGCAAATGCCTATTACTGGAGTGCTCCACTGATGAGAGCATCGATATCTGATTTTCTCCAACATGTTGTCCTCGATCCTAGTTTGATCGGTTGCGGGAATCGGCCAGACTTGACGCCTGCCCACCAAGATGACTTCCCAATCGGGATAAGTGCTTCAATACCTTTTTGCTTGTCTCCAATGATTTGATGTAAACGAAGAAGTCGCGCCATAGATGTCCTTTCAATAGTTCCGGCATATATAGCGACTTCGGGGTTTGGTTGATGTAGGGGCGAAAGAAGGCACGCTGACTCAAGAATCAACGGGTACTTTGGCTAAGATTGGTTACTTGCGGCCAATCAACTCATGGTTGATTGCGCAGAAGCTTTGGACTTGAAGCTAGTTCGTCCAGAAGCTGGTGATCTGAATTAAGAGAGCGTCAAAGACGCACAATCCCTCAATAGGCTCAAGTGTACTTGAGTCCAATCTATTTGTCAACTACTTTCTTGCATTGAAGTCAAGATGTTGTTTCTTGGTTCCGACCAGTGGTGGAGGGTGGCCTCTCAACGAGAGTTGCCCATCGCGTTTGTAGCTTCCACCGCCAGTTCACTTCTACCAACGGCAAACGCGCCCCAATCTGCCATCAACTGCTTTCGCTTCTCGAAGTAGTCGCCCCGCTGGTATGCCGCCTCGGTTTCGTCGGCAAGCTGGTGTGCCAGCGCATGCTCAATGACCTCTCGCTCGTGACTGGTTGTTTCACCTGCCCAGTCTCTGAATGTTGACCGGAACCCATGGACGGTGATGTCCGGGCGATTCAACCCCTTCTTGAGCAGAGAGAGCATCGCCATGTTGGACAGATGCTGATCGGGTTTCATGGGGCTAGGAAACACCCACTGGGTACTCAGCTCGAACCCCTTCAACTGGTTCAGCAGCACAAACACGTCGTCAGACAGTGGCACCCGGTGTTCCTTGCCCTTTTTCATACGTGTTTTTGGGATCGTCCAAACACGGTTTTTCAGGTCTATCTCAGACCAACTGGCAGCGATTGATTCGTTGGTTCTGCAGGCGGTCAGGATGGTGAACCTCATGCACATAGCAGCGATGCCACCATGAGCCTTCAGAAGCCCGTAGAACGGCTTCAGGGCCGTGTATTCGAGTGCGGGATGGTGCTGCACTCTCTTGGCCTTTTGAGACGCTGGAAGCACGTGTTCCAGTCGTCCCTTGAGTTTCGCGTGGTTCACAACCGGACGATCTTCAACGATCATGGCTGCATCGATGATTCGCTCCATGCGGCCCCGGACGCGTTCAGCAGTTTCGCTCTTGGTGGTCCATATGGGGTCAAGAATCTGCCTCACGTGCTCCAAGGTGATCTGGTCGATGGTCAGATGGCCGATCACCGGATGCGCATATGTCTCTAGAGTGTTTCCCCACTGCTGGACGTGCTTAGGGTTCTTCCACCCGGGCTTCTGGGCAGCAATGTAATCAAGTGCGTGATCCTTAAACGTCTTGGTGTTTTGCTGACGTTTGGCCTCCAGCTGACGCTGCTGACGTTCAGCCCGAGGGTCTACCCCTTCAATGATCATCCGACGCTTCTCCAGCGTCAGTTCTCGTGCTCGTGCCAGTGTGACTTCGGGGTATGACCCGAGGCCCATGGTGTTCTTCCCACCAGCACCCCAGCGAAACATCCATGATCTCGTGACGCGACCCGGGTGTTTGGCTGACGCCTGAACCTTTAGGTAGAGGCCATCACCATCTGGGTGCATCTTCGCCACCTTGGTGTTCTTGCAAAACGTGTCTGTCAACTTGCCCATCTAGTCGTGCCCTATAGTCAAGGGGCGCGACGATACACGTAGTGCGACTAGATTTCAAGACACACTACAACATACACTTTAGAGCCGGATGTGGTGGATCAAAATTGGACAAGGCTGTACAAACAGAGATTCATAAGATGTTGTTTTTATTTGATTTTATGAACAAACCTGAATCAAAATGATCTTCATTGGACATCAGTTTGTCTCCCGCCCTCTCCGCCAACCATCAAGCACAAAAGCGGCCGCCTGGCCGCTTTTTTGTTGCCTGGACGCGCCATGAACCTGCACCGCCTGGACCTGGTCTCGTTGTCGCTGTTCCACCTGGTGGCCCGCTCGGGCAGCATCAGCCGGGGGGCCGAGTTGGCGCACTTGGCCGTGGGCGCGGCCAGCAAGCGCATCACCGACCTGGAAGCTGCCGTCGGCGTGCCACTGCTCGAGCGCCATTCGCGGGGCGTCAGGCTCACGGCCGCGGGCGAGGCCCTGCACCGCCATGCCCAGCGCATCCTGGCCGATGTGGACCTGCTGCAGGCCGACCTGTCCGACCACGCCAAGGGCCTCATTGGCGTGGTGCGCCTGTGGGCCAACACCTCGGCCGTCACGCAATTCCTGCCGGCGGACCTGGCCTCCTTCAGCGCCCGCCAGCCGGGCATACGCATCGAACTGAACGAAGCCGACAGCCAGGAGATCGTGCTGGCCGTGCTCGATGGCCGGGCCGATCTGGGCATCTTCGCCGAACGCACACCCGAACTGGGCCTGCAGACGCAGGCCTATCGGCGCGACCACCTGGTGCTGGTGGTGCCGCCCGGGCACCCGCTGGCGCGCCGGCGCCGCGCCACCATGGCCGAGGCCGCGGCCTTTGATTTCGTCAGCCTGGCCCAGGCCACCTCGCTGGCGCAACGCCTGCAGCTGGAGAGTCGCCAGCGTGGCATCCCCCTGCGCATCCGCATCCAGGTGCGCAGCTTCGACGCCATGTGCCAGATGGTGGCCGCGGGCCTGGGCATCGCCGTGCTGCCGGCCAAGGCGGTGCGACCGCTGGCGCGCGCCCTGGGCCTGCGCCAGCTGGTGCTGGACGAGGACTGGACCGAGCGCCAGCTGCTGCTGGGCATGCGCGACATCAACGGCCTGACCAAACCGGCCCGCACGCTGCTGGACCACCTGAGAACGTGCTGACGGTCTGAGCACATCGGGCACCGAGCCCTTGGTCCCCTGAGCTTTCGCGAACGACGAAAGCACGCTTGCCGGGATTGTCATTCCGCCGAGCGGACGCGGTGCCTAGACTGCGCAGCATCGCCGTTCCCGACGGCATGCGCCCCCCCCAGAGGAGACAACCCATGACCCTGCTTCGCCGCCACCTCGTCCAGCTGCCGCTGGCACTGGCCGCCCTGGCCCTGCAACCCCAGGCCATGGCCCAGGACAGCTACCCCAGCCGCACCGTCACCATCATCGTGCCGCAGGCCGCGGGCGGCGCCAACGACGCGATCGCCCGTGTCATCGCGCAAAAACTCAGCGAACAGACCGGCCACACCTTCATCGTCGACAACCGCACGGGTGCCGGCGGCAATGTGGGCACCGCCATGGCGGCCAAGGCCAAACCGGACGGCTACACCCTGATGCTCACCGCCGACAGCTCCATGGTCATCAACCCCTCGCTGTACAAGAGCACGGGCTTCGATCCGGTCAAGGACTTCGAGGCGATTGGCCCGGTGGCCACGGCCGGCTACGTGCTGGTGGCCAACCCGGCGTTTGCCGCCAGAAACGTGACCGAGCTGGTGGCGCTGGCCAAGCAGCAGCCGGGCAAGATCAACATCGGCTCGGCCGGCAACGGCACGCTCAACCACCTGATCGGCGAGATGCTGGGCAAGGCCACCGGCATCGACCTGGTGCACGTGCCCTACAAGGGCTCGTCGGCCGCCGTCACCGACCTCGTGGCCGGGCAGGTGCAGGTGTCGGTGCAGAGCCTGCCCTCCTCCATCGCCTTCATCCGCAGCGGCAAGATCAAGGTGCTGGGCGTGGTGAACCCCAAGCGTGTCGCCGCGCTGCCGGACGCGCCCACCATTGGCGAAACCATCAAGGGCTTTGGCGCCACCCCGTGGTATGGCCTGTTCGCGCCGATCGGCACGCCCAAGGCCCTGGTCACGCAGCTCAACAACGAAATCGCGAAGGCGCTCGAATCGCGCGATGTGCAGGAGCGCCTGGCTGGCCTGGGCTGCGAGCCCTTCAAGTCCAGCCCGGAACAATTCGCCACCCTGGTCCGTGACGACCTGCCCCGCTGGGCCCGCATCGTCAAGGAATCGGGCGCCACCATCGACTGAAGAACACCACCGCCATGAACATGCCACCCTTGAGCCCCGGCGCGCTGGCGGGCCTGCGCGTCGTCGAGATGGGCCAGCTCATCGCCGGCCCCTTTGTCGGCAAGACCCTGGGCGACTTCGGCGCCGAGGTGATCAAGATCGAAGCCCCCGGCGCGGGCGACCCGCTGCGCAACTGGCGCCTGATCCAGGATGGCACCTCGGTCTGGTGGCAGGTGCAGTCGCGCAACAAGCAATCCATCGCGCTGGACCTGCGCCAGCGCGCCGGGCAGGACATCGCCCGGCGGCTGATCGCCCAGGCCGATGTGCTGATCGAGAACTTCCGCCCCGGCACGCTGGAAGGATGGGGCATGGACTACGACACCCTGTCGCGCGACAACCCCGGCCTCGTGATGCTGCGCATCTCGGGCTACGGCCAGACCGGCCCCTACCGCGACCTGCCGGGCTTTGGCGCCATCGGCGAGGCCATGGGCGGTCTGCGGCACCTGACCGGCGAGCCCGGCCGCGTGCCGGTGCGTTGCGGCATCTCCATCGGCGACACACTGGCCGCCCTGCACGGCACCATCGGCGTGCTGACCGCGCTCTACCACCGCAAGGTCAACGGCGGGCAGGGCCAGGTGATCGACGTGGCCCTGCACGAGGCGGTGTTCAATGTGATGGAGAGCCTGGTGCCCGAGTACAGCGCCTTTGGCGCGGTGCGCGAACCCGCCGGCTCGGCCCTGCCCGGTATCGCCCCGTCCAACGCCTACCGCTGCAACGACGGCGTGGTGCTGATCGCGGGCAACGGCGACAGCATCTTCCGCCGCCTGATGGGCACCATCGGCCGCGAGGACCTCGGCAACGACCCCGGGCTGGCGGACAACGCCGGTCGTGTGCGCCGCGTGCAGGAGCTGGACCAGGCCATCGAGACCTGGACCGCGACCCGCAGCGTCACCGAGGTGCTGGCGAGCCTGGCCCAGGCCAAGGTGCCGGCCGGCCGGGTCTATACCGCCCAGGACATCGTGGAAGACCCGCACTACCGCGCGCGTGACATGATCCTGAAACAGACCACCCGCGACGGCCACGAGATCGAGGTGCCCGGCATCGTGCCCAAGCTGATGGGCACGCCCGGCGGCGTGCGCTGCGCTGCGCCCCGCCTGGGCGAGGACACCGATGCCGTGCTGGCCGGCCTGGGCCTGGGCCACCAGGCGATCGAACAACTGCGGCAGGACAAGGTGGTGGCATGAACACGATCTGGCAAGCCCAGGGCCAGCGCATCCACATGCAGGAGGTCGGCACACGCGACGGCCTGCAAGTGGAGCCGGTGTTCGTTCCCACCGAGGAGAAGATCGCCCTGGTGGATGCGCTGTCCGACGCCGGGCTGTCCAAGATCGAGGTCACCGCCTTCGTTTCGCCCAAGGCCATCCCGGCCCTGCGCGACGCGGAGGTCGTGATGCGCGAAATCCGGCGCCGGCCGGGCGTGGTCTACAGCGCCCTGGTGCCCAATGTGCGGGGTGCCGAGCGCGCCATCGAATCGCGCGCCGATGAGCTCAACCTCGTGATGTCCGCCAGCGAAAGCCACAACCTGTGCAACCTGCGCATGACACGCGAACAGTCGCTTGCCGCGCTGACCCTGGTGGCCCGCGCCGGCCACGCGGCCGGCGTGGCCATCAACGCCTCGCTGTCCTGCAGCTTCGGCTGCCCCATGGAGGGCGACGTGCCGGCCAGCGAGGTGATGGATTGGTGCGACCGCCTCGTCCACCAGTTGGGGGTGCGGGGCCTGACGCTGTGCGACACGACCGGCATGGCCTATCCCGGACAGGTACTCGCGCTGACTCAGGCCTTCCGCGCCCGCTGGCCCGGGGTCGAGCTGACCCTGCACTTCCACAACACGCGTGGCCTGGGGCTGCCCAACGTGCTGGCGGCCATCGCCGCCGGCGCCGACCGCTTCGACGCGTCGTTGGGCGGGCTGGGGGGCTGCCCCTACGCGCCCGGCGCCACCGGCAACGTCTGCAGCGAGGAGATCATCCACGCGCTGGAACTGATGGGCTACGACACCGGCGTCGACCTGCCTCGCCTGCTGGACGCGGCCCGCCGCCTGCCCGCACTGATCGGCCACGACATTCCCAGCCAGATCGCCAAGGCCGGCCGGCGGCTGGACCTGCACCCCTTGCCGGACGACTTCGAGGCCATCCGCGCCCGCGCGTTGTCGGCTTAGAACTTGTCCGTCAATTAGGCGGGGCCGACCACCCCGTCGCGCACCATGGCCTCGAAGGTCGCGGCGTCCACCGGGCGGGAGAACAGGTAGCCCTGCATCTCGTCGCAGTCCCGGGCGCTCAGGTAGTCCAGCTGTTCGCGGGTTTCAATGCCTTCCGCCACCACCCGCAGTCCCATGTTGTGGGCGAGGTCGATGATGGACACGGCGATCAACGCCGCTTCGCGCTGCGTGACGATGTGGCGCACGAAGGACTGGTCGATCTTGAGGGCGTCGATGGGAAAACGGCTGAGGTAGGCGAAGCTCGAATAGCCGGTGCCGAAGTCGTCGAGCGCCAGGTGCACACCCAGTCGCTTGAGGTCGCGCAGGATGTCGATGGTCTGCACCGGGTCGTCCATCAGCATGCTTTCGGTGAGCTCCAGCTCCAGACAATCCGCTGGCAAGCGGTGGCGCGCCAGCGCATCGGCCACCACGGTCACCAGGTCGCCCGAGCGGAACTGGCGTGCCGAGACGTTGAGTGCGACGCGGCGGATGTCGAGCCCGGCGTCGAGCCAGGCACGCAGCTGGCGTGCCACTTCGTGGATGACCCAGTTGCCGATGGGAACAATCATCCCCGTGGCCTCGGCCAGCGGAATGAAGCGCGCCGGCGACTCCAGCTGGCCGTCTTGGCGCAACCAGCGGATCAGCGCCTCCGCGCCACAGATCCTGCCGCTGTGCCCATCCACCTTGGGTTGGTAGTGCAGCAGGAACTCCTTGTGCTCCACCGCCTGCCGCAGCGCGCGCTCAAGCTCCAGGTTCGCACGCGCATGGGCGTTCATCGACGCGGCGTAGAAGCAGAAGCGGTTGCGCCCCTGGGCCTTGGCCTGGTGCATGGCCACGTCGGCGTTGCGCAGCAGATCGGCGACCGTGTCGCCGTCCTCGGGAAACAGACTGATGCCTATGCTGGCGCCCACATAGAGCTCGATGCCACCGGGCAATTCGAACAGCGTCAGCAGTTCGTCCAGGATGTTCTGGGCCGCGTTCGCCACGGCATCGGGCCGCACCACCTGCTCGAAGATCAGCAGGAACTCGTCGCCCCCGAAGCGGCCCAGGGAATCCTCGCCACGCACGCGCCGCCGCAGCCGCTGGGCCACTTCGATCAGCAGACGGTCCCCCACCTGGTGCCCCAGGCTGTCGTTGACGTTCTGGAAGCGGTCGAGGTTGATGGACAGCACCGCCACCCGTTGCCGGGCCCGCCGGGCCTGCTCCAGCGCGTGCTCCAGGCGCGACTGCAACAGCAGCCGGTTGGGCAGCTCGGTCAGTGGATCGTAGTGCGCCAGACGGGCGATCTGCTCCTCGCCGCGGCGGATCTGGCTGATGTCCGTCAGCAGGGCCACGTACTGCACGGGGTCCCGCCGGTCGTTGTAGACCGTCGATATGGTCATCCAGCCCGGGTAGACCTCTCCGCTCTTGTTCCGGTTCCAGATCTCGCCCTGCCAGTGCCCGTTCTGGCGCAGCGCCGCCCACAGTTGCTGGAAGAAGTCCGGCCCGTGGCGGTCGGAGCGCAGCATGCGCGGGTTCTGCCCCAGCGCCTCGTCGCGATCGAAGCCGGTGATGTCTGAGAACGCCTGGTTGACGGCCAGCATGTGGCCGTCGAGGTCGGTGATGATCACCCCTTCGTGTGCGCTCTCGAACACGGCGGCCGCCTGGCGCAATCGCTCGTCCGCCAGGTGGCGCGCGGAGATGTCCTCCACCACCGCGATGAAGTAGTCTGGGTGGCCGGCCTCGTCACGCACCAGGTTCACGGTGAGCTGAACCCAGAGGGACCGGCCATCCGGCCGGCGCAGGCGCCTTTCCACACGGTAGTGCGCCGCCTCGCCGCGCAGCAGGCGCCGGGCCTCGGCCAGGTCGGAGGGCAGGTCCTCCGGCGGCGTGAGTTCGTGGAAGCCAATCTCCAGCAGTTCCTCTTGCGCGTATCCCAGGATGTCGCACAGCTTGCGGTTGACACGCAGCCAGCGGCCCTCGGGCGTCATGTGCGCGATACCCACCGCCGCCTGTTCGAAAGTGGCGCGGAAGCGCTCTTCCACGCTGCGCAGGCGCCGGCCCACCCGCAGGCGCTCCCGCAGCAGCCCCGCCACCCGCGCCAACAGTTCCTCGACGGAGAATGGCTTGTGGATGTAGTCCTGCACCCCGTAGCGCAGCAGCCGGGCGCGCAGTTCGTCGTCGGCCTTGGCGGTGAGCATCACCACCGGCGTGTCGTCCAGTTCGCCACGCCGGCGCAGCGTCTGCACCAGGCGGTCGCCGCTCATGCCGGGCATCATCACGTCCGACACAATGAGATCGGGCAGCAGGTTCAGCGCCAGCCGCAACCCGGTCAAACCATCGAAGGCGCGGGCCACGCGGTAGGTGCCGGTCAGCGCGTCGACGATGAAGGCGTTCATGTCCGGGTTGTCCTCGACCACCAGCACCAGGGGAGCATCGTCGGACGCCACCGGCACCGCCTCGGGCGCGACCGGCCCCTGCACCGGCACCCGGCCATCGGCGAGCAGCCGGCGGCTGGCGTCGGCCTCCAACGCGGTGGACAGCACCGGCGCGCCCGCCGGCGCCAGCAGGGGCAGCGCGACCGAAAAACACGCGCCTCCCATGGGCGCGTGCCCCACGGCCACATGGCCGGCCAGCAAGGTGACGAACTCCCGGACGATGGCCAGCCCCAGGCCGGTGCCGCCAGCACGGCGCTCGGTCCCGCCGTCCACCTGCCGGAAACGCTCGAAAACGGCGGCCCACATGTCTTTCGGCACGCCCGGCCCGTTGTCGGCGACGCGCAGCACCGCGCGGCCCCCCTCCTGCGTCAGCGTCAGGGTGATCTGGCCTCCATCCGGCGTGAACTTGAAGGCGTTGGACAGCAGGTTGAGGACGATGCGCTCGCATTTTTCGAGGTCGGTCTCCACCACCAGCGCGTCGGGCACCTGGATGCCGTAGCGGATGTGCCGGTCCTCGGCCACGGTCTCGAAATGCGAGGCCAGCACGCGCAGCAGCGCGGCCAGGTCAAAGCGGGTGTACTGCACCGCCATGTGGCCGGCATCGAGTTTGGCCAGGTCCAGCAGGTCATCGACCTGGCGGTGCAGCAGCTGCGCGTTGCGCCACAACACGTCGACGTGGCGCCGCCCGGTCTCGTCGAGCTGCGGCGACTGGCGCAGCTGCGCCAGCGGCCCCAGGATCAAGGTCAGCGGGGTGCGCAGCTCGTGGCTGACGTTGGCGAAAAAGCGGGTCTTGAGTTCGTCGAGCTCGCGTGTGCGGGCGTACAGCCGTCCCAGCTCGTCGTTCGCGCTCTTGAGCCGCGCACTGGTCTCGGCGACCTCGCGCGAACGCGTGAAGACCTCCGCCTCCATCCGCTGGGCCTGTTCGCTCAAGGCGCCCCGCTGTCGCTCGTCCTCCTGTCCTTGTTCGCGCAGGCGGACGAATTCGGTGATGTCCTCGACACGGTGGATCACGTAGACGGGCCGGCCCTCGCCGTCCAGCACCGGCGTGTTCAGCGGGCTCCAGTAGCGAACCTCGAAGCCGCCACCTTCCTCGGGCGGCTTGCGGATGTCGTATTGCTGGACCGGCATCGCGTCGGGCTGCCCGGTCCGCAGCACCCGCATCAGTGAAGCCCGCAGGTTGCGCACGCCCTCGTTGCCGGGGTCGTCGGGGTTGTCGGGAAACACGTCGAACAGGCTCTTGCCGACGATGGCTTCGCGGCGCGTCATGGTGGCGCGTGCGTACGCGTCGTTGACCGCCACGATGCGCAGCCCGGTGTCCAGCACCAGGTAGAGGCCGGGCGCGGCGTCGAACAAGGCCCGGAAATCCGGCCCGCCCGACGCGCCGCAGGCGCCTGATGGAGGAAGCTGTGTGTTCATGACCTCGGTCCGCTGGGTTGGCCCTAGCGCGGCACGGGCTCCGCCATCGAATCCATGTCGACATGGACGGGCACCGGCCGCTCCCGCGCCTGGGGGCCGGCGGCTGGCTGTGCGAGCGGGTCGCTGGCGCGGGGGTCGCCAAGGGGCAGCATCCGGCCCGCGATCTGCTCGCCGTCTTCGTTGAAGATCCGCACGCCCAGCTCCCACCCCGTCCCGACCGGTGCCAGGCTCAGCTTGGCGAACTGGCGTTGAGCCTCGCTGAGCACCTGGATCCTGGATTCAAGCGTCAAGCCGACCGACCCGAAGTCCATCGCCACCGGCGCGCCCTGCGGGAAATCGCGCGCGTGGGCATTGACGAACGGAAGGGGCGCGTTCCAGCCCGAACAGACGACCGACAGCGCCGCCACGTCGGGCCCGATGGCGGGCGCCTGGATCCGCAGCTCGGCCACCGCGCTCAGGTGGTAGTCGCCCGCGATCAGGATCAGGTGCCGGATCTGGTGCCGGACCAGGAAGGTGCACAGCCACTCGCAGGCCTGGGGATAGGCCAGCCAGCCGTCCGAGCGCTGCCGCAGCGCCGGCTGCGACAGCTCGGCCCGCTCGGGCACGCCGAAGACGCTGCCCGAGCACAGCAGCTTGGGCTCGTCGCGGTGCGCCAGCAGCCACTGCTCGATGGCCTGGCGCTGTGCGCTGGACATCAGGCCCATGGCGTCGTCGCTGCCCGGCACCGCCGGGTGGCGCTCGCTGCGGGTGTCGGCGGCGAAGGCCGGTATGCCGCCGACATCGAAGCGGTGCCAGAAGCCGCGCACCGAGGACTCGCCGAGGGCGGGCCCGTCACCCGGGCTGACGTTGCGGCGCCATTGGTAGGCCAGCGCCGCCTCGAAACCGTTGACAAAGGCCGCGTCCTGGCCGGGACGCTCCCCGCCCTGCCAGTTGTCCGCGTATTCGTGGTCGTCCAGCACCATGTAGGTCGGCAGGCTGGCCAGCAGCTGGCGCGTGTGCGGGCCGGACCAGGCCTCGCGGTAGCGCTGCGGCCCGCGCTCCTCCAGCTCCGTGGTGTCGGCCACGTTGGCCTGGGCGTCGGCGTAGATCTGGTCGCCCAGCATCAGCAGCGCGTCCACCGGCAGGCTGGGGTGGGTCAGGTGCGCGTGCATGGCGCGCGACATCAGGTCCAGCTTGCGGCGATCGAAGGGTGTGCCCGGCCAGCGGCAGGAGGCCGCCAGCCAGCTCACCGGCCGCTCGCGCGGCTGACCGGTCCAGCGCCGCCACCACGGCAGATCGCCCAGCACCAGGCAGGGCGCGTCGGCGAGCTCGGCCGGGCAGTCGTTCTCGGTCTCCCTGCGCAAGACCAGGCGCAAGCGCGAGAGCCGCTGGAAATCCCCGTCGGCGGTTTCGCTCAGCCGCCCCACCCAGAAGGCGCCCGGGCCGTGGAAGGTGGCATTGGCGCTGTGGATGTGCGCGTCCTCGGACGCCATCCGCAGGCGCTCGGCCCGCCACCCAGGCAGCGCCGTGGGCGGGTCGGTGTCGGTCAGCAGCCAGGGTTCGCCCGGCTCGTGTGTCGGCTCCAGGGCCTGCTCGGTCCAGACCACGAGCTGGCGCACCCCGTCCCGGACCTCGACCTGCAGCAAGGGCCCCGTCAAGGGCCGCCGGGGCGTGGCGTGGCCGCGATCGCGCAGGGCCGGCCGGATGCGCGCGTTGTCGGCCTCGGCACTGCCTTGCTGGCAGCCGGCGTCGTCGTGGGGCTGCCGCAGGAACTGGACCAGGTGGGGGTAGATGTCGCGGTGCGCCTCGCGCCCGAACAGGAAGTCCATGTGCCCGTAGCCGGGCGCGATGAACAGGCGCACCGGCTCGGCGTTGTCGCGCGCCTCCCGGAAGGCGCGCAGCCGGTGCCACGCGCGCACCGCGCTGCGCGGGTCGAACACCCGGTTCTCGCGGCCGTGGCAGAACAGGGTCGGAAAGGTCCAGTGCGCGGCCAGTTGCCCGGGGGTCATGTAGGCGTTGGCGCCCTGGCGGTTGGTCAGGCGGCCACGGGCGATGATGAAATACAGCTGGCGGAAGACCTCGATGCCGGCCTTGCCCACCATCTGCGCCAGCTGGCGGTGGGTGGCCTCGCTGAGGTTGGCATGCACCCATTCGCGGCCATAGAACAAGGTCATGCGGTTGCAGGTCTCGAAGCCGCCCGCGGCATCGGCTTCGTGCCGCCGGTGGTGCGGCAGTTCCGCCGCCGGCCACGGCAGCGTGGCGGCCAGGCGGTCGATGACTTCGTCGCCCAGGCCACCGGCGCCCGCCGGCGGCACCGGATCGACCACCACGTCGGGCCCCAGCCAGTCCTTGTAGAGCGCGGCCAGCGCACCGGAGAACTGGTTGGACACCGAGGGCACGACCCAGGGGTGGACCGCGTGGATCGCCGCGGCGCGCACCATGGATGCCCCCTGGGCCCGCAGCCGCCCGGACAGCACCGCCATGGCGAACGCGGCGGCGCCCACGCAGTGCGCGAAAACGTCGATGGGCACGCCACCGGCCGCCCGGTGGACGTGCGCCACCGCGGCCGGGATGTCGTGGCGGGCCAGTTCGTCGATGCTGTGGTCCGCGTCCGCGTGGGGCAGCCGGTTGGACAGGCGGTGGTCGAGCAGCCACACCGTGTTGCCGTCCTCCAGGAAGGCGGTGGCCATGTTGTGGGTGCCCACCGTCTCGGTGCTGAAGACCCCGCTGCCGTGCGCGAGTCCGTGGATCAGCAGCACGTGGCGCGCGCCCCCCTCGGCGGGGCCACCGCCCGTCGGTGTGTAGCGCGTCAACTGCAGTTCGATGGTGTCGCCATCGGAGACCTGGCGGGGCACGGCCAGCGGCAGGATCTCGGGCTTCACTTCCACCGTGGCACCCCCGATCGTGGGCCACAAGGAGGCGGGCTCAGGCGGCGTGGGTGGCCGCAGCTTCTGGTAGGAGGCGCCCCGGAAAGACCAGAAATGGCTTTGCAGCAGCGCGCGCACCCAGAACGCCCCGAAGGCCGCCAGCCCGACCAGGGCCGCCGGCGTGTGCGGCGCCTGTTCGATCTGCAGGCGCCGGTGCTTGACCATGTCCACCAGGTCGACCTGCAGGGCCAGCTGGGCCTCGGGGCCACCCCGCACAGGGGCCAGGCTCAGGTCGAGTTCGGTCAAGGCCTCCCACAGCGACTTGTGGTCGCGCGCATAGGCCAGGCGTTTCTCGCCGGAGGCCTGGAGCGACAGCCCGCCGGGGCCGGGGGTGGCGAGGCGGAAGTCGTAGACCAGGCGCCGGCGTTCCCCCAGGTTGAGCCCGGCACGCCAGAAGCCGCACACCGCCGCCACGAGCCCCTGCTGGCTGCCGGAGACCCTCGCCAGGTCGCGCAGGCCACGGCGCTTCACATAGGTCAGGACGGCCTCCCAGGCGCGCCCCCAGCGTTGCCAGGTGCCCGAGGGCGGGTCGTGCGCCAGCAGCCGCACCTGCCCCGATCCGGACAACACCGGCGCGCCGTCGAGCGCGTCCTCGGCCAGCGTGAGTTCCTCCGGCGTGGGGTTGCGGAACACGTCCACCTTGGCGGGCAAGGCCATGCCGGGATCGGCCAGCCAGTCGTGAACGTTCAGGTGCAGGCTCACCCGCAGCACCCACTGGCGGCCCTGGAGTTCGTCCGTGTCCGGACCCGCCTGCGGCCCCCCCGGCGCCGCGCCGAAGACCTCATCCACCCACGCCACCCGATGCGGATTGACGAGGCGCCCCTGCAGACGCTCCTCGAAGCGCAGCACCACCGGGCCGTCGGGCACCCGTTCGTGGCGGGTGACAGCGGGCTGCCGCGACGGCAGGCCGCGAGGCACTGGCGGGCGCTCGCCGCGCAGCAAGGGGCGCATCGCCGTGGACATGTCGCGCGCGGCCAACACGGCCAGCGCCGAGATGGTCAGGAAGGGATTGACGCCCACCGCGGTCGACAGGACCGACCCGTCGAGCACGTGCAGCCCGTCGTGGCAGGCGCTGCCGCTGTCGCCGCTGAAGACCGCGCCGCGCCAGTCGACCACGCCGTCCCGGGCATCGTCCGCCATGCCACACCCGCCCAGGGGGTGCACCGTGACCAGCCCGTGGGGCTGCTTGTCCCGGTCCACCAGGCTGAAGTCGTCGGGCATCGGGCGCCAGGCCGGGTTGGCCAGGAAGTCGCCACCGTCGAAGCCGTCCAGCGTGCCGCCGCGGGCCCGCCGCGACAGCAGATCGTGGAAGGCCTGGTAGAAAGGCGCGCGCCCGCCGGCCTGCCCATCCGGCCACACGATGTCCAGCGTGGCGGGCCGGGGGCGACCGCTCTCGTCGCTGCCCTGCGGGGCCAGCCGCAGGCGGGCCTCGGTGTCGTCCAGTCCCATGCCCAGCAGCAGCAGGGCATGGCGCCCGATGTCGGCCGGCGTGGTGAGGGGGTCGGCGTGGTTGAGCGCCTCGTGGTAGCCGGTGCCGCCGTCCCGCGTGTAGCGGTGGGGCAGCGACAGCGTGGCGCACAGCGCGATGACGGCGCTGGCCAGCGCCGAGGGCACCGCGCCGTCCTGGACCAGCACGGGGCGCTCGCGCCCGCCGACCTGGACCGCCGTGCGCACGGTACCGACGATGGTGGGTCCGACCTGCTGGCTGGGCGAGGCGGACTGCGGGTCGGCCCCGGACACGCCGTCGACCGCCTGGGCCATGCCCCAGCCCATGGCCAGGACGTCGCCGTTGGTGGAGAAGCCCGCGCCCAGGCGCGGCGAATGGGACACCTCGGGCGAGCGCAGCAGGATTTCCGTGCTGCCCAGGGTGCCCGCCGCGAGGATCACCGTGTGCGCATGCACGGTGAAGTCCTCGCTGGCCGGGTCTGCGCCGGGCCGGCGCACCGCCGCGCGCCGAAAACGCACCGACCAGCGCATCGGCAGGCCATTGGCCTGGCGCCCGCCGGGTCCGGGCCGCACCTCCTGCGCCACGGCCCCGGTGAAGAAGCGCGCGCCGTGGCGCGCCGCGATGGGAATGACGTGCGACACCAGGGTGTTCTTGGCGCCCACGTTGCAGCCGGTGAAGCAGTTCCCGCAGCGGATGCAGGCCGGCTGCGACAGGCCCGCCGGACTGACCTGGTAACGCGACGCCACCGTGATGGGCACCGGCTCCGCCAGGCAGCCCAGGGACTGGCCCAGGCGGTCGAGCGCCTTGAACTTGCGCAGGTCCCGCGCGCCATCCAGCGGCTGGGCCTGCAGGCGCTGGCCGACCTCGGCCATGGCCGCGTACAGCGCGTCCTGTTCGGCCCCGCCCTCGCGGTAGCGGCCCGGCCAGGCGCCGCCGTTGAAGACCGAGCGGGCCGGCGCCAACGCCACCCCGGCGTTGATCAGCGAGCCGCCGCCCAACCCGTTGCCGACCAGCACCGACAGCTTGTCGAACAGGCGAAAATCCAGCAGCGCCTGGGCGTCGCCCGTGGGTTCCGGGTCGCCGCCGCGCTGGTAGCGCACATGCCCGGGCAGGCTGCCGATGTCCTCGGCGAACTCGCCCAGCGCGTATTCCTTGCCGCGCTCCATGACCCAGACCACCGCGCCGGACTCGGCCAGCTCGGTGGCGGCGAAGCTGCCCCCATAGCCCGAGCCGACCACCAGGACATCACAAGCCAGCGGCTCGCCGCTGTCCAGGAGGGCCTCCACCGGCCGGGACCATGATTCACTATTGCTTGACAATTTCGTTTGCCCACGAATAAGGTTGGCGACACCCTGTCACCAGAAGGACTCATGCGGCCAGTTCTACCATTGGCGAAGCTCCATGGACATCTCCCATTGGATATAGAGACAGCGCGGGAATCCTTGCGTATACGCGCGCTGCAATCGATCCATTCCCGGCGGATGATCCTCATCGCCGCCCCCCTGGTGGCGGTGAGTTTTTCGGAGTTCGTGCCGCTGTGGCGGCTGCTGGCCTGGGCCCTGCCCGTGATGGCGATGGCCTGGTTCAACGCGGTTCTGAGCCGCACGGCGCTCAAGGGGCTGGACGGCGCCACCGCCGAGGGCCTGGAGCAGCGCCAGCAGTGGCTGTGCTGCTCCACCCTGGTGAATCAGACCTTGATGGGCGCCACCGTGTGGTGGCTGGGCTGGGGCCAGCCGGCCGGCATCGCCACGGTGGCGACCACGGTACAACTGCTCTACCTGGCCGGGGCCATGGTGAACGCCTCCACCCACCCACGGACCTTTGTCCCCGGGGCCTGGATCAACGTCTCCGCCGCCGCCCTGTACTGGATCTTCGAGACCGAATATGGGCTGGCTGTGGGCTTTTCCCTGTTCGCCGTCGGCGGGATACTGACCAAGTTCTCCGGCCAGATCAATGCCGATTTCCGGGAGTCGCTGAAGATGCGCTTCGAGAACCTGGAGCTGGTCAAGCAGCTGGAGGCGGAAAAGCGCTCGGCCCAGGAGGCGAATGCGGCCAAGTCGCGCTTCCTCGCGGCCGCCAGCCACGACCTGCGCCAGCCGCTGCACGCGCTGATGCTGATCGCCTCCCTGCTCCACCGCGCCCCGGCCTCGGAAGTGCCCCGCATGGTCTCCCAGATCAACGAGGCGGCCAAGTCGCTGGACAAGCTGTTCGAGGGCCTGCTGGACATCTCCAAGCTGGAGACCGGGGCCGTGGTGCCCAAGTTCCAGCCTGTCAACGTCGGCACCATCGCGCAGGCGCTGGTGCGCGAGTACCTGCCCCAATGCCAGGCCAAGGGCGTCGGCCTGTCGCTGCAGGGCCAGGACGTGTGGGTCCTGACCGACGCGTTTCTGCTGGAACGCCTGATCCGCAACCTGCTGGACAACGCGGTGAAATACACCGAGCGCGGCGAGGTGCGGCTGGAGCTGGAGCGGGTCGAAGGCGAGGTGGAGGTGCGCGTGGTGGACACCGGCGTGGGCATCGCCGCCAGCGCCCTGCCCCACGTCTTCGAGGAGTATTTCCAGGGCCACAACCCGGCGCGCGATCCCATGCAGGGCACCGGCCTGGGCCTGGCCATCGTGCGCCGGGTCTCGGACCTGCTCAACGTCAAGCTGTGGCTGGACTCCAACCCCGGGCGGGGAACGGCCTGCCACCTGCGCATGCCCTGCGCGCCCTTCATGGGGTCGGCGGCCATCGGCCATGGTGTCGACACGGCGGTGTCCGAATCGGTCAAGGGCACCCGCGTCTGGCTGATCGAGGACAACGAGATGGTCCGCGACGCGACCGTGCAGGCGCTGCGGTCCTGGGGCTGCGAGGTGTCGGCCTGGGCGGGCATCCCCAGGGGCGACCTCCGCCACCTCGGCCCCGACCCCCATGTGCTGATCACCGACCTGCGGCTGGCCGCGGGCGAAACCGGCGTGGACGCCATCGAGCACCTGCGACAGCACTGGCCGGAACTGCCGGCCACCATCATGACGGGCGACCCCTACTGGGAATGGGGCCACGCGGGCGCGCTGCCCCGGGTGACGCTGATGCAAAAGCCGGTCAAGTCGGACGCGCTCGTCCAGTGGCTGGCCAGCGCCCGGCTCAGCTGATGCGCACCCCGCGCCGGGCGACTTCGTAGACCGCCTCGGTCCGGTTCTTCACGTCCAGCAGCCTGAAGATGGCGTTCAGGTGGGTCTTCACCGTGCCGTCGGTGATGCCCAACTCCTTGGCGATGAGTTTGTTGGACAGGCCACGCAAGGCGGCGCCCAGCACGTCGAGCTGGCGCTCCGTCAGGTCTGGAAAAGCGGCCGACAAGGCCTGATCGCCCGGCGCCAAGGGCGCGTCGAGCGACTCGCCCAAAAGGGCCAGCGCCGACGGCGGCAGGTAGATGCCGCCCCAGACCACGGTCTGCAAGGCGTGCAGGAGCGCATCGGGCGACGAGTCCTTGGGAATGAAGCCCGCCGCGCCGTGGTCGATGGCGCTCTGCACCACGGCCGCGCTCTTTTCGCCCGACAGCACCACCAGGCGGGCCATGGGCGCCGCGGTGCGCAGGGCCTCCACCGCGTCCAGGCCTTCCAGCCCATTCAGGTGCCAGTCGAGCAGGATCAGGTCGTAGCCCGCCGCGTGGGCCATCTCCACGCCGGCGATACAGGTCGCCGCGAGGTCGACCTGCAAACCCATCTCCATCGAGCGCAGCAGCAGGCGCATGCCCTCCCGGAACAGGGCGTGGTCGTCCACGACCAGCACCCTCAGGCCAGGCATCGATCGGGTTGAACAGTCCATGGGTGGGGTACCTCGTCTTCGGTCGGCGGCGTCCCGTGGATGCTAGCTTTTTTCACACCGCCTCTTTCGATATGAAATTCTCATTAATGCATTAAATTTAATCGTTTGACGAATGATTTGGTTGCCGTTGAAATACCGCTCAAGCCCAGGCCATCACCCACCCGGCCCCGGCCACCACACCACCGATCACGACACCCCATCAGGAGACACCAAGCATGGACAAGACCACCCACCCCAAGCGCCGGCTGCTGTTCGCGGCCCTGGCCGGCACGCTGGCACTCGCCCTGGGCGCGCCGGCCCAGGCACAGCAGGCCACGCCCGCCGACATCGACAAGCTGCTGGCCAAGCAGACCATCACCGAGCTGATCTACAAGTACCCCCGCGCGCTGGACCGGGGCGACCGCGACATGCTGATGTCGCTGGCCCACCCGGGCGCCAAGATGCGCTTCGGTAGCCGCGACTTCCCCAGCTGGACGGCCTACGTGGACTGGCTGATCAAGGCCCACGACGACATGAAGGGCAACAACCACCGCATCACCAACATCCTCATCGAGGTCAACGGCGACCGCGCGGTGAGCGAGTCCACCGGCACCGCCACCCTGCTGGTGCCCAAGGAAGGCAACCCCGCCCTCTTCGAGGAACGCTGGATGCACTCGCGCTACCTCGACACCTGGTCGCGCCGCAACGGCAAGTGGGCACTGGACGGACGCCACACGGTGAGCGACTACCGCCGCGTGCTGGACGTGCCGGCCGATCTGGTCAAATCCCGCTACGAGGTCATCGGCCACACCGGCCGCAACGACCCCTCCTACCCGCATTTCGACAGCGTCAAGTGAAGGCCACGTCCATGAACCCCACCCGACGTGCCGCGCTGGCCTCGCTGGCCCTGGGCCTGTCCAGCCCCGGCCTGTGGGCGCAAGGTGGCAGCTACCCGGCGCGCACGGTCAAGATCGTCGTGCCCTACGCGCCAGGTGGCGGCGTGGACCTGCTGGCCCGCATGCTGGGTGAGCGCCTGCAGCGCAAATGGGGGCAAGCGGTGGTGGTCGAAAACAAGACCGGCGCCTCCACCCTGATCGGCGCCACGGCCGTGGCCAAGGCCGTGCCCGATGGCCTGACCCTGCTGCTGACCAGCGAAGCCACCATCACCAGCAACCCCTTCCTGTTCGACAAGCTGCCCTACGACCCGGTCAACGAACTGGCGCCGATCTCGCAGCTCGTGAGCCTGCCCCAGATGGTGGTGGCCCACCCCTCGGTGGCGGCACGCAACATGGCCGAACTGATCGCGCTCGCCAAGGCCCGGCCGCAGGCACTGAGCTACGCGTCCTATGGCTCGGGCAGCCTGCCCCACCTGCTGTTCGAATCGCTCAAGGCCAAGACCGGCGCGCACATCGTGCAGGTGCCCTACAAGGGCATCTCGCCGGCCGTCACGGCCGTGCACAGTGGCGAAGTGCAGCTCACGCTGGCCGGCGTGTCGGGCGCGCGCAGCCTGCTGCAGGCGGGCAAGCTCAAGGCGCTGGCCGTGGGCCGCGCCACGCGCCTGGCCGACCTGCCCGAGGTGCCGACGCTGCGCGAGGCGGGCCTCGCCGAGATCGATCCGCGCGAGTCCTGGTTCGGCCTGTTCGCCACCGGCGGCACACCCGCCGCCACGGTGCACAAGATCCAGCAGGACGTGGCAGAGATCGGCGCCGATCCCGCCTTCCGCGACAGCGTGCTGCTGTCGCGTGGCTTCGAGCCGGTGTTTTCCACACCCGATGCCTTCGCCCGCTTCATCGATGGGGACATGCGCCAGAAGGCGCAACTGATCCGCATCTCCGGCGCCAAGGCCGAGTAAGCCCCCGCCCCACCTGAGTTGAACATGCGCCCTGCGTGGCGCAGGAGATTTGTCGTGCCCACGATTCCCACGCCCACCCGTTCCGACGCCGACCAGGCCTGCCTCATCCGGGGCGGTCACGTCCTGACCATGGACCCGGCGCTGGGCGAACTGCCGTGTGGCGACGTGCTGGTGCGCGGTGGCGCCATCGCCGCCGTCGGCCCCCGGCTGAGCGCCCCTGGCGTGCCCGAAATCGACGCCCGCGACATGGCCGTGCTGCCCGGTTTCGTCGACACCCACTGGCACCTGTGGAACAGCGCGCTGCGCGCCCTGGTGCGCGGCGACGACGCCGAACACGGCTACTTCCCGGTGACGCTGCGCACCGGGCCGCTGTTCACCCCCGAGGACAACCACCACGCGGTGCGCCTGGGGCTGGCCGAGGGTTTGCTGTCGGGCATCACCACGGTGCACAACTGGTCGCACAACACCCGCTCGCCGGACCACGCCGACGCCGAACTGCGCGCCATGGCCGAGATGGGCGTGCGCGGCCGATTCGCCTACGGCTGGGGCCAGGACCTGCCCCTGGACCGCCCCATGGACCTGCGCGGCCTCGAACGGGTGTTGCGCCACGGCCTGCCCGCCGGCGACCTGCTCACGCTGGGCGCGGCGCTGCGCACACCGGTGTCCAACCCCCGTGGCGCCGTGCCCATCGCCGTGGTGCGCGAGGAATGTGCGCAGGTCCGCGCACTGGGCCTGCCGCTGACCATGCACGCCCGCCCAGGCATCGTCTCGGTGCTGGCCGAACAGGCCCTGCTCGGCGCCGACCTGCAGTTGGTCCACCCGCAAGGCCTGTCGCTGGCGGACTGTGCGCTGCTGGCCGAGAGCGGCACCTCCATGACCTGCTCACCCACCATCGAGATGCTCTACGCCCAGGCGACACGCGGCGTGATCCAGTTCCAGGAGCTGGAGGACGCCGGGGTGCGCCAGAGCCTGTCGGTGGACAGCTCGGGCGCCTCGGCCAGCGCCGACTTCTTCGCCTGCCTGCGCGCCCTGCTGTGGTCGCACAAGCAGCGCTTCGGCAGCCAGAAACCGTTGAGCGCGCACCGCCTGCTGCGGCTGGCCACACAGGACGGTGCCAACGACCTCGGGCTCGGCCACCTCGTCGGCTCGATCACGCCGGGCAAACGCGCCGACATCCAGCTGGTGCGCCTGACCGATCTCAACATGGCGCCGGTGGTCGACCCCGCCCACGCCCTGGTGTATTCGGGCCAGCCGGCCAACGTCGACACGGTGCTGATCGATGGCCAGATCCTTCTGCGCCGTGGCCAGCCCACCCGCTGGGACGCCGCCGACGTCGTGCGCGGCGCCACCACGGCCATGCGGGCGCTGGCCTCCCGCGCCGGCATGCGCCATTGAACCCCTTTTTCCAAACCAGGCCGGGCCTATGCCCGACCGCATCACCCCAGGAGACCTTGATGAAACGCCACCTCACCCACCTGCTGTCCGCGCTGACCCTGGCCGGCGCCCTGCTGCCCCAGGCCCAGGCGGCCGAGTACCTGGAACACGGCGAACGGACCAAGGGACGTTCCTACTCGCCGGCCGTGGTCACCGAAGGCGGCCGCACCGTCTGGCTGGCGGGCGAGACCACCACCACCGACCTCGCGGGCAAGGACATCAAGGGCGACTTCGAGGCGCAGACGCGCACCATCTTCGCGCTCATGGAGCAGACGCTGCAGCGCGCCGGCGGCAGCCTGAAGGACATCGTCAGCCTGACCACCTACATGACCGATGCCCGCAACGGCGGCACCTTCGCCAAGGTGCGCACCGAGATGTTCCCCGACCGCAACTTTCCCGCCAGCGCGCAGATCACGGTGTCCAACCTGGCCGTGCCCGGCATGCTGATCGAGATCCACGCGGTGGCGGTGATCGGCGACAAGTGCAGCAAGGCAGCGCCGTGTATTCCACGTTGAGGCTAGAGCTGCTTGCAGCGCTCCACCAGGCAGGCACGGAAGGCCTCGGCGCCGGGCGACAGCGAGCGCGCCGCGCGCCAGACCAGCTCGACGTGGCGGTGCACCACGGGTTCGTGCAGCTCGCGAAAGCGGGCCCGGGTCGAGCGCACCAGCGCGCCCACGTAAGCCGGCACCACCGTCACGCCCAGGCCGGCCTCGACCATGCCCACCGCCGTGCTCATGTGGCCCACCTCGAAGCGCGGGACCCGGGGCACGCCCTCGCGGTGCAGCAGCGGATCGACCAGGGAACGGAAGCCGCCCGCGGTCGCCAGGCCGATCAGGGGCTGGCCCTCCAGGTCGGCCCAGTTCAGGCGCCGACGGCGCTGCGCCAGCGGCCAGCCGCTCGGCACCATGACGCCCAGGCTGTGGCGCAACATGACCGCGCGCTCCAGGGCCACGTCCATCTGCGGGAACACGCCGAAGCCGATGTCGGCATCGCCGCTGTCCACCACGCGCACGATCTGCTCGGTGGACAGGTCGGCGACGCGCACCGTGATCGCCGGGTGGCTTTCCTGGAAACGCGCGATGACCTCCGGCAGGAAGTTGCCAGCCAGGAAGGGCGTGGTCGCCACCGTCACGCGGCCCCGGCGCTTTTGCACCAGGTCCTGGGTGTTGGCCACCGCGTGTTCCACGTCGGCCAGGATGCGTTCGGCGCTGTCCAGGAACTCGCGCCCGGCGTCGGTCAGGGCGATCTGCCGGGTCGTGCGGTCCACCAGGGGCAGGCCCAGCTGCGACTCCAGCTCGCGCACCAGCAGGCTGGTGGCCGACTGTGTGAGGTGCAGCTTGCGCGCCGCCGCGGTGAAACCCGCGCAGCGCACCACTTCGACAAACGCGCGCAATTGCCGCAAGGTCACATTCATTGACTCACCTCATGACTGCTGTTCATTGATTCGATTTAAGCATACGAGAAGCTTCCCATGAAACACACCCCTTCCTCCACTGCCTTCGCTGGCGGCGCCTCGCGCCGAGGTTTCCTGGGCCTGTTCGGTTCGCTCGGCGCCCTGGGCACGGCGGCCCTGGTGCCCGAGGGCAGGCCGCTGGCGCAGACCCTGGCTTCCCAAGGCTCGCGCATCGACTTCCACCACCACTTCTTCTCGCCCGAGTGGGTCAGACTGGTCGAGCGGCAACACCTCAAGCAGCCGGTGCTGGGCTTCGAGCAGTTCAAGACCTGGACCGTGGCCAAGGACTTGGAGGTGATGGACAAGGGCGGTGTCGAGAAAGCCTTCCTGTCGGTCACGCAGCCCGGCGTGTGGTTCGGCGATGTGGCCGAGTCGCGCCGCGCCGCGCGCGAGCTCAACGAGTTCGCCGCCCGCATGAAGGCCGACCACCCGGGCCGCTACGGCCACTTCGCCGTCCTGCCGCTGCCCGACGTGGAGGGCAGCCTGCGCGAGATCGAATACGCCTTCGACGTGCTCAAGGCCGATGGCGTGGGCCTGTTGTCCAGCTACGACGACAAATGGCTGGGCGACAAATCCTTCGCGCCCGTGTGGGCCGAGCTCAACCGCCGCAAAGCCATCGTCTACACCCACGCCACCGCGCCTGGCTGCTGCGCCTGGAACTTCCAGCCCGGCATCCTGCCCACCTTCGTGGAGCTGGGCTCGGACCTGGCCCGCGCCATGGTCAGCCTGATCCACAGCGGCACGGCCAAGGCCACGCCCGACGTGCGCTACATCTGGTCGCACGGCGGCGGCAGCATCTGGGCCCAGCGTTTCCTGGTCGGCGAAACGGCCGAATCGCTGGCCCGCACCGCCCCGCCCGACTCGCGCCTGCACCACTTCCGCCGCTTCTACTACGACACGGCCGCCGCCGCCGACGCGGTGCACATGGGCATCCTCAAGATGATCGTGCCGACCTCGCAGATCGTGTTCGGCTCCGACTACCCGTGGGTCGAACCGGCACGCATCGTCGAAGGGCTGGAGAAGTCCGGTCTCAGCGCAGCCGAGCTGCAGGCGGTCTACCGCGGCAACGCCCAGGCCTTGCTGCCGTCCTCGCGCCAGTGAGGGGCCGAACATGAACATGGAAACCCCCACGCTGGGCGGCCTCTCGGCCACCGACCCCGCCGCGCTGCTCGCCGCCGTGCGCCAGGCCAACGCCGGCACCCCCCACCCGCGCCTGCGCGAGGTGCTCGACGCGCTGATCCGCCACGTCCACGCCTTCGCGCTGGAGGTCGACCTCACGCCGGCCGAACTCGACCTCGGCCTGGACTTCCTGGTGCGCATCGGTCAGGCCAGCGGGCCCCACAAGAACGAAGGCATCCTGCTGGCGGACATCCTGGGCCTGGCCACCCTGGTGCAGTTGCGCGGCGCGCGCCAGGCCCTGGCCCAGGGCGGCACCGAACCGGCGCTGGTGGGTCCCTTCTGGCGGGCGCAGCAGCCGTTGCGCGCCAGCGGCGACAGCATCGCCACGCCCGACACCCCCGGCGCGCCGCTGCACGTGCGCGGCCGGGTGGCCTCGCTGGACGGCAGGCCGCTGGCCGGCGCGCGGGTGGAAACCTGGCAGGCCTCGCCCAAGGGCCTGTACGAAAACCAGGACCCGGCGCAGCAGGACATGAACCTGCGCGGCGCCTTCCTCACCGATGCCCAGGGCCGATTCGATTTCCACAGCGTGCGCCCGGCCGGCTACCCCGTGCCCATCGACGGCCCCTGCGGCGAGCTGCTGGCGGCCCAGGGCCGTGGCGCCATGCGACCGGCCCACCTGCACTTCATCGTGGTGGCCCCCGGCCACAAGGTGCTGGCCACGCAGTTCTTCGACATCGAGGACCCACACGCCCACGAAGACGTGGTGTTCGGCGCCGTCGGTTCGCTGCTGCGCCATTTCGAGGCCGACGGCCAGGGCGGTTTCGGCCTGGACCTGGACCTGCGGCTGGAACCCGGCGAAACCCGCCTGCCCCACTGCCCCTTGCCGTGAAATGATCCACCCCCGCGCCGCTTCGCGTCACCCCCTCAAGGGGGCGGTGCCAGCCGTCCGGCCAAGCCGGCCCGGCGGCGCCCCCGGCTTGCGGCACGGCGCACGCCCTTCACGCCGCTCCGGCGACATGCCTGATTGAAATCCCTCCCATGGAAAAACGAACCTTCGCGCCGCGCGAGCGGCTGGACGGCGAAATCGCCGTCATCACCGGCGGCACCGGCGCCATCGGCCTGGCCACGGCCCACCGCCTGGCGGCGCTGGGCGCGCGCGTGGTGCTGCTGCAGCGCGGCGACCCCGAGGCCGCGGCAACGGCCCTGGTCCAGTTGCCAGGCACCGGCCACCACGCGGTGCGCGCCAGCGTCACCGACAGTGCGGCGCTGCAGGCCGCCGCCCAGGCGGTGGAGCGCGACATCGGCCGCGCCACCCTGCTGGTCAACTGCGCCGGCTTCACCCGCCCGGTGGCCGCGGCCGACCTCGATGGCCTGGACGACGCGCTGATCGACGGCATCTTCGCCACCCACTGGCGCGGCACCTTCGCCGCCATCCGCGCCTTCGCACCGCAGATGAAAGCCACGGGCGACGCGCTGGTGGTCAACGTCTCCTCCATCGCCGCCTTCACCGGCCTGGGCAGCAACCTGGCCTACGCCGCCGCCAAGGCCGGCACGGACGCACTGACCCGCGCGTTGGCCAAGACCCTGGCGCCGCAGATCCGCTGCCTGGCGGTGTCGCCCGGCGTGGTGGACACGCCGTTCGTGAGCGGCCGCGACGCCCAGTTCAACGAACGCGTGGGCGCCACCATCCCCTTGCAACGCGTGGGCGTGGCCGACGACGTGGCCGCCGCCGTGGTGGCCTGCTGCACCGCGCTGCGCTACGCGACCGGCAGCATCATCGTCGCCGACGGCGGGAGGCATCTGTGAGCGCCGACACACCCACCATCCTCACCTGTGCCGTCACCGGCAACCTCACGCGGCCCGAGCAGACACCGCACCTGCCCATCACGCCGGCGCAGATCAGCGAGGCCTGCCTGGAAGCGGCCGACGCCGGCGCGGCGGCCGTCCACATCCACGTGCGCGACCCCGACAGCGGCGCGCCGTCCATGGACGTCGAGCTGTATGCGCGCGTGGTCGAGACACTGCGCCGCCACCGGCCCGAACTCATCATCAACCTGACCACCGGCCCGGGCGGGCGTTTTGTGCCCGGCCAGGACGAACCGCGCGTGGCCGGCCCCGGCACCTCGTTGATGCGGCCCGAGTTGCGCGTGGCCCACATCGCCGCGCTCCAGCCCGACGTCTGCTCGCTGGACCTCAACACCATGAACTCGGGCGACCAGGTGGTGATGAACACGCCCGGCAGCGTGCGCCGCATGGCCGCGGTCATCCGCGCGCACGGCGTGGTGCCGGAGCTGGAATGTTTCGACACCGGCGACCTGGTCCTGGCCCAGGCCCTGATCGCCGACGGCACGCTGCAAGGCCCCGGCCTCTACACCCTGGTGATGGGCGTGCGCTACGCGCTGCCCTTCACGCCGGCCGCGATGGCGCTGGCGCAGTCGCTGATGCCGGCCGGCGCGCCGTGGTCGGCCTTTGCGGTGGGGCGCCACGCCTTCGCCGCCGTGGCCCAGGCCCAGTTGCTGGGCGGCAACGTGCGCATCGGCCTGGAAGACACCATCTACCTCGACAGGGGCGTGCTGGCGCGCAGCAACGCCGAGCTGGTGCTCAAGGCACGCCGCATCGTCGAGGACCTCGGTGGCCAGCTGGCCACCCCCGCCCAGGCCCGCCAGCGCTGGGGCCTGCGGGCCAGCAACGCCGCCCGCTGAACCGATCCACATCTTTCACCTCACAAGGACTTGTTGCCATGACGCCATCCACCCCGCCCCACGCGCTGCGCGTGCTCCACCCCGCCGCGACACCCGCCGACCTGCAACCTCGGCTGCAGGCCCAGGACATCCCCACCGCCCCCGAGGGCCACGCCGTGGTCGAGGTGCTGGCGGCGGCCGTCAACCCCAGCGACGTCAAGGCCGCCCTGGGCCTGATGCCCCAAGCCGTGTGGCCGCGCACGCCGGGGCGCGATTTCGCCGGCCGCGTGGTGGCCGGCCCCGCCGTCTGGCTGGGCACCGAGGTCTGGGGCACCGGGGGCGACCTGGGCATCACGCGCGACGGCAGCCACGCGCGCTACCTGGTGCTGCCGGTGGCGGCGCTGGCGCGCAAGCCCGCCACCGTGCCCCTGGCGGCGGCCGGCACGGTGGGTGTGCCCTTCATCACCGCTTACGAGGGCCTGCGGCGCGCCGGCCTGCGCGGCGCCGGCCAGACCGTGGTGGTGTTCGGGGCCAACGGCAAGGTCGGCCAGGCGGCGATACAGCTCGCGGCCCGCGCGGGCGCCCGTGTGCTGGGCGTGGAGCGCGGCGTGGCCAGCGAAGGCGGCCCTGGGCCCAAGGTGCTGGACGGCACACGCGCCGACCTGGGCGAGGCCATCCTGGCCGCCACCGGCGGCCGGGGTGCCGACATCGCCTACAACAGCGTGGGCTCGCCCTACTTCGCCGCCGCCCTGCAGGGGCTGGCCGTGGGGGGCACCCAGGTGCTGATCTCGACCATCGAGCGCCAGGTGCCCTTCGACATCCTGGCCTTCTACCGCCGCAACCTGCAGCTGCTGGGCGTGGACAGCCTCAAGCTCGGGGTGGTGGACTGCGCCGCCATCCTGGACACGCTGGCGCCAGGCTTCGCCGACGGCTCGCTGCGCGCCTTCGACGTCGACGCCGACGCGCTGGTGCCGCTGGCGGGGGCGCTGGAGGCCTACCAGCGTGTCATCAGCGGTTCGTCCTCGCGCGTGGTGCTGGCACCCTGACGCCAAGGAACACGCCATGCACCTGGTCCGCCACCACGACGCACCCGCCTACGACGCGCCGGGCCACGCCGGCTTCGAGATGCGCCGCCTGCAAGGCCGAGAGGCCGGGCCGGCCGACACCGCCTGGATCGGTCTGTCGGTGGTCGCTCCCTCGGGCTGCACCACGCTCAGTGCCTCGGCGCTGGAGAAGTTCTACGTCGTGCTGGAAGGCGAGCTGGCGTTCACCGGCGTGCTGCCGGACGGCAGCACCCGCACCGAAACACTGCGCGCCCTGGACAGCTGCCGCATCGCGCCGGGCGAGGCGCGGCGCCTGGTCAACCACGGTGAACACCCGGCCCGCGTGCTGCTGGTGATGGCCGAGCCGCGCTGAGCCTGGGCACGGCCGGCCTGGGCCAGTCAGCCCACGGCCCGGCCGCGCCCCTGCGCCTTGGCGGCGTACAGTTGTTCGTCGGCCCGACGGACCAGGTCGTCCACGCTGTCGCCGGGCTGCACGCCCACGGCCACGCCCACGCTTGCGCCAATGCCCAAGGCGAGGCCATCGACCTCGAAGGGCCGGTGGGCCGCCGCCAGCACCTTGTCGGCGACGAGGCGCGCGTGCGCCGGCTCGCGCACGCCGGCCAGGGCCACGGCGAACTCGTCGCCACCCAGGCGCGCCACCGCGTCGGTGGGGCGCACCGTTTCGCGCAGGCGCACGGCAAACTGCCGCAGGAGCCGGTCCCCCACGGGGTGGCCGTAGCGGTCGTTGACCGGCTTGAAGTGGTCCAGATCGATGTAGAGCAAGGCGATCTCCAGGCCTTCACCGGCGGCCACGCGCGCCTGCAGCCAGCCCCCGAAGCCGACGCGGTTGAACAGCCCGGTCAGGGCATCCCGCTGCGCCATCTCGGTCAGATCCGCTTCGCGCTGGCGGTGCGAGGTGATGTCCAGCGCGACGCCCACGAAGCCGTCCACGCCGCCGTCCCCCAGGCGCAAGGGGATGTAGGTGATGCTCAGGTGGCGGCCGCCCTTGTCGGCGTGGTACCCACGCTCGAACTGGACCGATTCGCCGGCCAGTGCCCGCGTCGCCCAGCCGTGGCTGCGCGCATAGTCCTCGTCGCCCAGCACGTCCAGCAGGCTGCGCCCCAGCAACTTGTCGCGCGACACCCCGCGCCAGCGTTCGAACGCCTGGTTGACGAAACGGTAGCGTTCGTCCTTGCCCACCACCGCCACGATGGCGGGAATGGCCTCGGCCACGGCCTGCATGGTGCTGCCCTGGCGTTGGGCCTCCTGCTGGGCGTCGCGCTGCGCGGAGATGTCCCGCATGATCGCCGAATAGCGCTCGACGCGGCCGTTCCGGTCGCGGTGGGCGATGACCATGTGGCTGACGGGCAGCACGCGCCCCTGCGCCACCCGGACCGTGGTCTCGCCCAGCCAGACGCCCTGGTCGCGCAGGGCGGGCACGATCACCTGCCCGAACAGCGCGTTGGTCTCCGACGTGTTGAACTCGCTGAAATGGTGCTGCTCCACCGGCTGGTCCTCGGCCATGGCCAGCACGCGCCGGGCGGCCGGGTTCATGTACTGGACCTGCCCCGAGGCGTCGGTCTGGACGACAAAATCGGACGTCGCGTCCAGCACGGCCGCCAGCATGCGCTGCGCCCGACCGCCCTCGACACGCTCGCTGACGTCGGTCACGGTGCCGGCGTGGCCCGCCAGTTGACCGTGGTGCAGCAGCGGCGCCGTCCGTATCTCGAAATGCCGCTCGCCACCGCCGCGCAGTTGCATGCGCATCTGCACCCGCGACGGCTCGGCCCGGCCGATGACCTCGCGCCAGGCATCCCAGGTGGCCTCACGCCGCTCCGGTGGCAGCAGCAGCAGCCAGCCGCGCGCCATCTCGCCGTGCGCCAGGCCGTGCATCTGCAGAAAGGCCTCGTTGACCCAGGTGATGTCCCCTTCGGTGTCGGTGCGGAACAGGCCCAGCGGCGAGGCCGCGCTGACCGCCGCCAGTTCCTGCTGGCGCTCCTGCAGCTCGTCGATCAGCGACTGGAATTCCCGTGCCAGGTCGCCCCGCTCGTCTTGTCCGCTGGTGTCCAGCCGCACCGGCGCATCGGGGGCGCGGCGCAGCAGCCGGATCGTGTCGCTGAGCCGGTGCAGGGGCCGCAGCAGCCAGGCCGCGCCCAGCCAGGCCAGCAGGGCCGCCGCCCCACCCACGATGAGCAGCACCCGCGCCATGCGGCGCTGGGCTTCCAGCGCCGGCGCGCGGGCCTCCCAGGCCGGCAGCATCACCTGCAATTCCCACGGCACGGTGGACAGGGCGACGCGGGACACCAGCCAGTCGCTGGAGGCCGCGGTGTCGCGCGCAGGCGCCAGGATCATGCCGGCGTCAGGGTGCACCACGTAGACGCGGTCCTGGCCACGGGTGGTGATCTCGATGTGTCCGGTCTGCCCCACCGGGTGCTGGTTCATGCGCCCCAGCACATTGGGGCGCAGGAGGTCGAGGCCCACCGCCAGGAACCCTGTCGGGCGCTTCGCCGCATCCCGTATCGGCGCGACCATCAGCACCGTGGGCCCACCGGTGGAGCGGGAACGCAGGGGCGCTGAAATCGTGGGACGCTGGCTGGCCAGGGCGTCCTTGAAATACGGACGGTCACCGATGTGGATGCGGGTGCCCGGCGGGTAAGGCGGGTGGTTCAGCAGCACCTCGCCGCTCAGGCCCACGATGGCGATGCCGTCGAACCAGGTCTTCAAGCCGGTGACACGGTGCAGGAACGCCTCGCGTGCGGCCGGGGTCGACAGGTCCTCGGCATCGACCAGCGCCGCGGCCTGGGTCAGCATGTCGACGTGCAGATCGAGCTTGTCGTTCAGGTCGCGCGCCAGGCTGAAGGCCAGCGACTCCTGCTCGCTGGCGAAGAGGCGGCGGGCGTCCTCCTCCAGTTGCCCGCGCTGCACCAGATAGACCGCGCCGATGGACGCCAGCACGGTGGCGCATGCCGCCAAGGTCAGCTTGATTTTGAGCGTGAATCGCACACGGTCTCCTGATGCGCGGTAACCCCCCCGATGGCGAAACTCTAGCGCAGTCGCGCAACCAAGTGGACAAGGTTTGATCAGCGTCAAACCGGCGGCCACCTTCCGGGAGGTATTGCCCACGACAATCGCCACAGCCGCCGGGCACCGGGGTCGGGCCACCAGGCCCCGGTCCGGTGGCCGAGCGCCCCCCTTTCAACCCTTGCAGGCAGGCACGCGGCGCACTCGCGCGGCGACCTGCCCGCGTGCGTTCAAACCATGGCCTGGACCTTTCCCCACCTGCCTGCCGATCGGGTCGGCCGCTTTCCCCGCGTGGCGTTTCTGCTCGTGGTGGCCGCTGTTGTCTTCGGGCTGGCGGGCTTCACGTTGCACCGGGACCGGCAGCGCCTGCGCGAAAACGCCAGCACCAGCACCCAGAACATCGCCCGGCTCCTGGACCAGTCCATCACGGGAGCCTTCGAGAAGGTGGACGCGGTGCTGCAGGCCGCGCAGTTGCTGGATGTGGAACTGGGCGCCGATGGCGAATGGCAGAAGGCGACCCAGGACGCGCTGGGCGCGCACGTGCATGGGCTGGCCCGGCTGGCGCCAGAGGCCTATGCGGTGCGCGTCACGGACCGGCACGGGGTCCTGCGCTTCGCCAGCGACCAGATGCCCGAACAGCGCATGGACTACAGCGACCGCGCGTTCTTCCAGCGCCTGCGCGACCAACCCGGCATCGGCCGCGTCATCGACGGGCCGCTCAAGGGGCGCCAATACAACCAGTGGATCATCGTGCTGGCGCGCCCGCTGCTGACGCGGGACGGGCACTTCGCGGGCGTGATCTACGCGAATTTCCGGACCGCGTTCTTCGAGCAGATCCTGTCCGTGGCGGAACTGGGCGACCAGGGCGCGGCCACCATACGGACCACCGACCTGGCCCTGGTGCACCGTTTCCCCGACACCAAGGGCGCCATCGGCAGCCGGAACGTGTCAAAGGAGCTGTTGACCCACCTCCAGGCACAACCCATGGCGGGCGAGTACATCGCCGCAACGGCGCTGGACGGCATCGAGCGCAGCAACGCCTACCGGCGCCTGCGGGATCTGCCTTTCTACGTGCTGGTGGGAACGGCCACCCTGGACGACGCCGCCGACCTGGCCCTCGAGGGCGCCGTGCTGTTTCTGCTGGCTGGACTGGCCATGCTGCTGGCGGGCGTGGTGGTCCATGTCAATGCCCGCAACGAACGACGCATGCGGGCGGAAATCGGCTCGCACATGAACACCAATGCCGCCCTGCAGCGCGAAGTGGGCGAGCGGACCCGCGCGGAACTGCAGGCCCAGGCGGCCCTGCAGTACTCCAAGAGCCTGCTGGCGTCCAGCCTGGACCCCCTGATCGCCATCAACCGCGAAGGCCTGATCACCGACGCCAATCCCGCCTTCGAAACCCTCACCGGCCTGGCGCGGGATCACACGCTCGGGCTGGCCTATGCGCTGGTTTGTGCCGACCCCGATGCCGCGCGCGCGGCGCTGGACCAGGCCTACCAACAGGGCCAGGTCGTCAACATCGAACTGGACACGCGCGACAGCGCGGGCGAGGTGAAACACACCCTGTTCAGCGCCAACGTCTTCCGCACCCCACATGGCGACGTGGCGGGGCTGGTGGCCACGCTGCGCGACACCACCGAGCAGCGGCGGGCCGACCGCTACATGCGGGTGGCCGCCGCCGCTTTCGAAGCCCAGGAGGGCATGATCGTCACCGACGCCCACCAGGTCATCCTGCGTGTCAACCAGGCCTTCACCGCCATCACCGGGTACAGCGCCGAGGACGCCGTGGGGCAGACACCCCGGCTGTTCCGCTCCGGGCACCACGACGCCGAGTTCTACGCCGGGATGTACCGGGCACTCGAACAGCACGACGCCTGGCAGGGCGAGATCTGGAACCGCCGCAAGAACGGCGAGATCTACCCGCAATGGCTGACGATCACCGCCGTCAGGGACGCCGCCGGGCGCCTGGACAACTACGTCTCGACGCTGTCGGACATCACCTTCCGCAAGGAGGCCGAGGACAAGATCAAGGCCCTGGCCTACTACGACGCGCTGACCGGGCTGGCCAACCGGCGCACGCTGATCGACCGGCTGAGCCAGGCCCTGGCCAGCAGCCAGCGCACGGGCCAGCACGGCGCCGTCCTGTTCATCGATCTGGACAATTTCAAGACCATCAACGACACCCTCGGACACGACTTCGGCGACCTGCTGCTCAAGCAGGTGGCGACCCGGGTGGCGGGCGAGGTGCGGGCCAGCGACACCGTGGCGCGCCTGGGCGGGGACGAGTTCGTGGTGATGCTCAGCGACCTGTCCGACAAGGCCGACACCGCCGCCAGCTACGCGAAGACGGTGGGCGCCAAGCTGCTGGCCGCCATCGGCACGCCCTACACCGTCAAGGCCTCGGAATGCCACACCACGCCAAGCATCGGCATCACGCTGTTCCACGACCACCGGCACAGCGTCGATGAAATCCTGCGGCAGGCCGACCTGGCGATGTACCAGGCCAAGGGTGGCGGGCGCAACGGGTTGCGCTTCTTCGACGCCGCCATGGACGCCGAGGTGGCCTACCGCGCCGCGCTGGAGAACGATCTGCGTGCCGCCATCGAAGGCCACCAGATGGCGCTGCATTTCCAGCCCCAGGTCAACGCCAGCGGCGCACTGGTCGGGGCCGAGGCCCTGGTGCGGTGGCAACACCCGCAGCGTGGCCTGGTCTCGCCGGCGGCCTTCATTCCCATGGCGGAGGAGTCGGGCCTGATCCTGCCACTGGGCAACTGGGTGATCCGCGCGGCCTGCAAGCAGCTGGCGGCCTGGTCCACCACACCGGGTCTGTCGGACCTCACGGTGGCTGTCAACATCAGCGCGCGGCAGATCCAGCAGCCCGACTTCGTTGATCAGGTGCGCGCCGCCATCCACGCGTCGCGGATACGGCCGCGATGCCTGAAACTGGAACTGACGGAAAGTGTGCTGATCTCGGACATCGATGGCATCGCCGCGAAGATGGTGGCCTTGCAGGCCGACGGCATCCGGTTCGCGCTGGACGATTTCGGCACCGGCTTCTCGTCGCTGAGCTACCTCAAGCGCCTGCCGCTGGACCAATTGAAGATCGACAGCAGTTTCGTGCGCGACATCCTGGTCGACCCCAGCGACGAGGCCATCGCCAAGCTGGTGATCTCGCTGGCGACCAGCCTGGGCCTGGACGTGATCGCCGAGGGCGTCGAGACACCGGCGCAACGGGACATGCTGGCCGCGCTGGGCTGCCTGAGCTACCAGGGCTATCTGTTTGGCCGCCCCTGCGACGCCCCCTCGTTCGAGCGCCTGGTGGGCACGGCCCTGGCCCCGGCCACCTGAGAACGTGTTTGCGTTCCGAGGGGAATCAGGCCGCCAGCGGGGCCGTCTCGGGCGCGTACTCGACGCGGTTGCGCCCGGCGAGCTTGGCGCGGTAGAGGGCGGCGTCGGCCCGGCTCAGCGCCGCCTCCAGGTCCTGGGCACCCACATCCGCCACCCCAATGCTGAGCGTGACGGCGATCTCGGCGCCCTGGCCGATGTCGATGCGCAACGACGCCATCGCCTCGATCAGGCGGCTGGCCATCACCCCCGCCTCTTCCACACCGGTGTCCGGGAACAGAAAGGCGAACTCTTCGCCCCCATAGCGGCAATAGATGTCCGTCTGCCGCAGGGTGACGCGCATCAGTTCGCCCACGGCCTTGAGCACCAGGTCGCCGGCCGCGTGGCCATGGGTGTCGTTGACCCGCTTGAAGTGGTCCAGGTCGGCGATGGCCACCGCCACCACCCCCTGGGAACGCCTGGCCCGGGCCAGGGCCGCCACGGCTTCCGTCATGAAATGGCGGCGGTTGCTCAGGCCGGTGAGCGCATCGGTGCTGGCAAACTTCTCCAGGCCCACGCGGATGGACTCGTTCTCCTGGATCAGCCCTTCCAGCTGATCGATCGCGTGGTGGATGCTGCAGATTTCCCGCACCCGGGAGGCCTTCAGCGGGGTTCGCTGCCCGGGTGATCCGCCTTCGCGTATCTCGGTCAGCACGGTGCTGATGCCATGCAGGCGCCGGATCAGGACCTGGTAGAGCAGCAGGACGAAGCCGATCAGCGCCGCCGCCAGGATCAGCAGGGACACCACCAGCTTGTCGGTGCCGTTGTCGACCACGCGCCTCGATCGCTCGACCTCGTTGTTCAAGCGCTCGATCGATTCGCCGGTGATCTGGTCGGCCAGGCGTGCCAGTCCGGTCGATTCGTCCGACCACGCCCGGCGCTGCGCGTCGCTGACGCCGTCCTGGCTGGCGATCTCGACCAGCAGGTTGCGCGCCCGCTTCAACGCGCCAACCACCCGCGCGTCGTCGTGGGTGCCCGGGCTGTCGACGATGACATCGACCACGTACAGGGATTGCATGCGCTGACGCACCGCCGGCTGGGCCAGCACCTTTTCGCCTTCGAGGCGCACGGCCTCGAGGTTGCGCACCAGCCGCTGGGCCTCCATGGACGCGGGAATGGACTGCAGCTGCATCTCCTTGAGCGCGGCCAGCAGCCGGGACTGCTCCATCGCCCGCCACAACTCGACCCCCATCACCAGCACCAGCACCACGGCCGCCAGACCGCCAAAAATCACGCTGCTGGAGACCATGGAGGGCATCCACCCTGGCCTGGCGTCCGAACGGGGTTTGCTGTCTGGGTGGTTCATCAGGATCAGGGCCGGCAGGGTCTACTGCAACTTGAACGGAAGGAACTGGGTGTTGATCTGGTCAAACCGGCCATTTCGCTTCAATTTGTCGATCGCGCCATTGAGGCGCTCCTGCAGCGCCGCCTTCTTGGGCGAGACGCTGATGGCCACCTCCCCGGACAGGCCCTGCTCACCGTTGAGCGTGTAGTGCCACCCCATCGCGGCGAAGCGCTTGTCACCAATGACGTTGATGGCGGTCGACATGGGCAACAACGCGGCCTGGACGGCACCGGACCCGATCACCTCCAACACTTCGGCATGGGTGTCCAGGACCACCAGCCGCCACCCCTTGGCGCTGGCATAGGCGTGCTGGGCGGAGCCCCGCACCACCGCCGTGGTCAGGGACGAGGCCGTGGCACCGGGAAAGGGCTGGGACGACAACCAGACGCTGAGCGAGCGGTAGAGCGGCCGCGTGAACAGGACCTGCTTGCGGCGCTCGGGCGTGGCCAGCAGGCTGACGACGGCGAAATCGACCTGGTCCGACGCCACCGCGGCGATCACCTTGTTCAGATCGTGCAGCTTGAACTCGCAGGCCTGCTCCAGGGCATCGCACAGTTCACGCGCCAGTTCCACGTTGAAGCCGGTCAGGCGGCCGCGCTCGTCCACGAAAGACATGGGGGCGGCATTGCCGACCACGGCGACCCGCAGCGGCTCGGCGCCCTGGGCCGACCCCAGCCCCAGGCAGATCCAACAGAAGCACAACAACAAACGCATCGCTGAACACGGCTTTCTGGCGCGAAGTGGCCCACGTGGCTGGCCCGGCCGCCACTGACCGACGCCAGTGGAGAGGATAACGTGCCCGCGTGGCCACCGTGTGGCACAAACGCACCGACAGCACCAGCAGCGCAGCAAACATGGCGCCGCGCATCCGGCCACCCGAGGGAAAACACCCATATTGGGTCCGATTTGTTTTGTATACAGTTTTGGTACTCAATTTAGTCCACCACCGCAGAGAAAGCGCCATGTCAAACGCCATCCACCCTGTCGACGAAAGGTTGCCCAACGGCAAACTCGCCACCCTGGGACTCCAGCACGTGCTGGTCATGTACGCCGGCGCCATCGCCGTGCCCCTGATCGTCGGGCGCGCGCTCAAGCTCTCGCCCGAGCAGGTGGCGCTGCTGATCTCGGCCGACCTGTTCTGCTGCGGCCTGGTCACGCTGATCCAGTCGCTGGGCATGACGCAGTGGTTCGGCATCCGGCTGCCGGTGATGATGGGCGTGACCTTCGCGGCCGTGGGCCCCATGGTGGCCATGGCCGAATCCATGCCCGGCGCCGAAGGTGCCCGCGCCATCTTCGGCGCCATCATCGCGGCCGGCTTCATCGGCATCTTCATCGCGCCGCTGGCCAGCCGCATGCTGCGCTTCTTCCCGCCGGTGGTGACCGGCACCATCATCGCCGTCATCGGCATCAGCCTGATGCGGGTGGGCATCGGCTGGGCCATGGGCGGGCCGGCCTTCCTGGCCAAGATCCCAGACCCGGCGACCCCCGGCAAGCTGATCGCCAACGCCGGCTACGCGGCCCTGGACAACATGGCCATCGCCTTCTTCGTGCTCGCCGCCATCCTGGCCATCGCCAAGTTCGCGCGCGGCTTCCTCGCCAACATCTCGGTGCTGCTGGGCATCGTGTTGGGCGGCATCGTGGCGGCGCTGGCCGGCAAGATGCATTTCGACAAGGTGGCCCATGCCCACTGGTTCGACGTGGTCCTGCCCTTCGCCTTCGGCATGCCCACCTTCGACCCGGTGCTCATCCTCACCATGACGCTGGTGATGATCGTGACCTTCATCGAATCCACCGGCATGTTCCTGGCCCTGGCCGACCTGACCGGGCGCAAGCTCAGCACCCAGAGCCTCACCGCCGGCCTGCGCACCGACGGCCTGGGCACCATCATCGGCGGCATCTTCAACACCTTCCCCTACACCAGCTTTTCGCAAAACGTGGGCCTCGTCGGCGTGACCGGCGTGCGCAGCCGCTTCGTCTGCGTGGCCGGCGGCCTGATCCTGATCGTGCTGGGCCTGATCCCCAAGATGGCGGCGCTGATCGAGTCGCTGCCGCAATTCGTGCTGGGCGGCGCAGGCCTGGTGATGTTCGGGATGGTGGCGGCCACCGGCATCCGCATCCTGTCGGGCGTGAACTTCAAGGACAACAAGAACAACCTCTACATCGTGGCCGTCTCCATCAGCTTGGGCATGGTGCCGCTGGTGGCCCCCGCCTGGACCCAGCACATGCCCCACGGCCTGCACCCGCTGCTGGAGTCGGGTATCCTGCTGACCACCATCAGTGCCGTCGTCCTGAACATGTTCTTCAATGGCGCCCAGGGCAGCGTGGCCGAGGCCCGCGAAGCCGCCCTGCAGGCCGAGGGCGGGCATTGAGAGGGCCCACCCCCGCGCCGCCTCTGGCGTCACCCCCTCAAGGGGACGATGCCAGCCGACTGGCAGAGCCAGATCCGCGGCATCCCCGGCAAGGCACCGCGTTGGCGTAAGCTGTCGCAGAACACGAATATCGCCAGTTGGGCCGGTCTGCACCCAAGCAGACCGGCCTTTTTCTTTTTGGAGTCACCCATGAGCACCCTGCTGATCAAGAACGCCCGCCTGCTCGTCACCATGGACGCCCAACGGCGCGAGATCGAGGACGGCGCCGTCTTCGTGCGCGGCCACGTGATCGAGGCCGTGGGCCGCAGCAGCGATCTGCCCACGCAGGCCGACGAAGTCATCGACGCCCGCGACCAGGTGGTCATCCCCGGCCTGGTCAACACCCACCACCACATGTACCAGTCGCTCACCCGTGTGGTGCGCCAGGCGCAGGACTGCGAGCTGTTCGACTGGCTGCGCACGCTCTACCCCATCTGGGCCGGCCTCACGCCCGAGATGGTGCGGGTGTCGACCCAGACCGCCATGGCCGAGCTGATGCTGTCGGGCTGCACCACCACCAGCGACCACCTCTACCTCTTCCCCAACGGGGTGCGCCTGGACGACAGCATCGAGGCCGCCAGCGAGATCGGCATGCGTTTCCACGCGGCGCGGGGTTCGATGAGCGTGGGCCAGTCGCAGGGCGGCCTGCCACCGGACCGGGTGGTGGAGACCGAGCCGGCCATCCTGCGCGAAACGCAGCGCCTGATCGAACGCTGGCACGACCCGGCCCGCCACGCCATGCAGCGCATCGTGGTGGCGCCCTGCTCGCCGTTTTCGGTCAGCCGCGAACTGATGCGCGACGCCGCGCTGCTCGCGCGCGCGCACGGCGTGTCGCTGCACACCCACCTGGCCGAGAACGACAAGGACATCGCCTACACACGCGAGATGTTCAACTGCACCCCGGCCGAATACGCCGAGCAGCTGGGCTGGGTGGGGCCCGACGTGTGGCACGCCCACTGCGTCAAGCTCGACGAAGCCGGCATCCGCCTGTTCGCCAGCACCGGCACCGGCGTGGCCCACTGCCCGGGCTCCAACATGCGCCTGGCCTCGGGCGCCGCGCCCATACGCGCCATGCGCGACGCCGGCGTGCCGGTGTCCATCGCGGTCGACGGTTCGGCCTCCAACGACAGCGGCCACATGCTGGGTGAAGCCCGGCTGGCGCTGCTGCTGCAGCGGGTGAGCCACGGGCCGGAAAAAGGCCCGTCGGCGCTGACCGCGCGCGAGGTGCTGGAGCTGGCCACGCTGGGCGGCGCGCGTGTGCTGGGCCGCGACGACATCGGCGCCCTGGCACCGGGCATGTCGGCCGACATCGTCACCATCCCGCTCGACGAGATCGGCGTCGCCGGGGCCCACCACGACCCGCTGGCCGCCCTGTTCTTCTGCCACGTGCCCCGCGTGCGACACAGCGTGATCCACGGCAGCGTGGTGGTGCGCGACGGCCGGCTCGCCACGCTGGACCTGCCGGTGCTGCTGGAACGGCACAACCGCCTGGCGCGGCAGCTGGTGCATGGGTGACAACACCCGGGCACGGATCAGGCTCTAATGGGTTTTTCCCCAGGAGACAACCCATGCTGACACTCTGCGGCTTCTCTGCCAGCAACTACTACAACAAGGTCAAACTCGCGCTGCTCGAAAAAGACCTGCCCTTCCAGGAGGAGCTGGTCTGGATCGGCCAGTGCGACCGCGCGGCCACGCCACTGGGCAAGGTGCCCTACCTCAGGACGCCACACGGCAGCCTGTGCGAGTCGCAGGTCATCCTCGACTACATCGAGGCCCGGCACCCGCAGCCGCCGCTGCTGCCGGCCGACCCCTTCGCCGCGGCCAAGGTGCGCGAGATCATCACCTTCCTCGAACTGCACCTGGAGCTGGTGGCGCGCAACCTCTACGCCGAGGCCTTCTTCGGCGGCAAGGTCAGCGACAACACCAAGGAAAAAACCGGCCAGCAACTTGAAAAGCACATCGCGGCCTTTGCGCGGCTGGCCAGGTTCTCGCCCCACATCGCCGGCGAACACTTCAGCATGGCCGACTGCGCGGCCATCGTGCACCTGCCGCTGGTGTCCAGCGCCACCCGGCTGATCTACGGCCGCGACTTCCTGGCCGATCTGCCGGTGCGCGACTACCTGCAGCGCATGGCCCAGCGGCCCCATGTGTTGAAGGTCAACGCCGACCGCAAGGCCAGCACCGAACTCATGCTCACCCGCGCCAAGGCCTGAAGCACGAGAGTCCACCCCGTCGCTTGCCCGCTGCGCGTGGCCGCATCCCCCTCAAGGGGCAACACCAGCCGTCCGGCAGAGCCGGCCCGGCGGTGCCCCTCGCTCGGCCGTTTCACGTGTCGCGGCACAACATGAAAACTGATAGGATGCGCCCGCGCCGGCCACACCGGGGCCGGATGAACAGGGAGAGAGGCCCATATGGCCCAGAACAAACAGATGACGTTGCCCGCCGGCTGGAATCCCGAGGCCGGCACCGCCTGGGCCGACGGCCGCCCGGTGGACGCGGTCCAGGCGACCCTGGCCGCGCTCAACCGCCAGACCCCCAAGGACCCGCGCCTGGCGCTGCAGGCGGCCTACTACCTTTTCCTGATGGGCGACCTGGCGTCCTGCGCCCAGGTGCTGGCCCAGCAGCATCGCGCCACGCCCGACCACGTGGAAGTGGCCCTCAACCTGGGCGTGAGCTACCGCCGCCTGGGGCTCAACGCGGAGGCGGTGCCGCTGCTGGAGCAGGTGCTGCGGCTCGACCCGTCGCGTTATGTGGCCTACGACGGCCTGTGCATCTGCCTGCACCACCTCGGGCGCGACGCCGAAGCCACCGAGGCCGGTACCCGCGCCCTGCGGCTCAAGCACGAGGCCAGCCGTGGCGCCCCCGCCGGGTGGCGGCCGCCCACCGAGCGACCCCAGGCCCTGGCCAGCCAGGCCGGCAAACGCAACGTCATCAGCTTCTCGCTCTGGGGCGAAGGGCCGGCCTACCTGCGTGGCGCCCTGCGCAACGTGCTGCTGGCGCCCGACATCTACCCCGGCTGGACGGTGCAATGCCATGTCGACCCCAGCGTGCCGGCCGACTTCCGGGACCTGATCCAGCGCCTGGGCGCCGAGGTGGTGACACACCCGGCCGGACAGCCGTTGCGTGAGAAACTCTGCTGGCGCTTCGCCGCCGCCAACGACCCCACCGTGGGGCGCTTCCTGGTGCGCGACGCCGACTCGGTGATCGGCACCCGCGAGGCGCTGGCGGTCCAGCGATGGGTGGAGAGCGACCGTCACTTCCACGTCATGCGCGACTGGTGGAGCCACACCGACCTCATGCTGGCCGGCATGTGGGGCGGCGTGGCCGGAGTCCTGCCCGATCTGACCGCCCTGCTGCGGGCCTACCGCAGCCCCAGTGCCGAGACCCCCAACATCGACCAGTGGTTCTTGCGCGATGCCGTCTGGGGCATGGTGCGACAGTCCTGCCTGGTGCACGACCGCTGCTTCCACCCCGAAGGCGCGCAGCCCTTCCCGGGCGAGGCACCGGCGGGCAACCGGCACGTGGGCCAGGACGAATTCGCGGCGCGCGCCGACTGGCAGGCCCGATGGCTGGCGCCGTGGATCGCGGCCCACCCCTGCCTGGGCAAGCCCTGAACCAGGCGACGGGCCATCGGTCTTCCACGCGCAGCGACGTGGGCCTACAACATCTTCCCGATGTCCCGGCGCAGCACCTGCGCCCAGGTACGGCGGTCCATGCCACCGGCGGTCTGGGGCTGGCCGTAGCGCAACTCCGCCACCACGTCGCCGGCACACAACGTGCGCCAGATCGAGGCCAGCAGCGTGGTGTCGCCAATGTAGGTGGGCGCGTCGGTGGGCAAGCCGCTGCCGCTGGACACAAAACGCAGCGCCACCGGCAGCACCGGCACATTGACGGTGATGGCCGCCTGCAGCAGGTTGCCGTGGAAGGGCAGCAGCTCGCGCCCGTCCCCGGTCGTGCCTTCGGGAAACACCGACAGCAGGTCACCGGCGCGCAGGGCCTCGGCCATGTGGTGCACCACCCGCATGGCATCGCGCCGGCTTTCGCGCTCGATGTAGAGCGTGCCGGCGCCGGTGATCAGTGCGCCCAGCACCGGCCAGTGCCGCACGTCGGCCTTGGAGACGAACCGGCTGGGTTGCGCGGCGTTGAGCACCAGGATGTCCAGCCACGAGATGTGGTTGCAGACCTGCAGCAGCGGGCCATGGGTGGGTGGGTCGCCCAGCACCACCAGGTCGACCCGCAGGATGGCCAGCATGCGCCGCGACCAGCGCCGCACCTCGTCGGCGCGCTCGGCCGGCGACAGGCGTGGAAAGTGCCGGCGCAGGGTCCACAACCCGCCCAGCACATGCCACAGGGCCGACAGCAAGGCCCCGGCGGCGCGCAGCGACCTCACGCGGTGACCGCGCTGCGTTCGAACGCGATCTGCCCGCCCACCAGCGTGGCGCGCACGCTGGCCGGCAGCTCGTGACCACCAAATGGCGTGTGTTTGCCCTGGCTGCGCAGGGTGTCGTCGCCCACGATCCAGTGTTCACCGGGGTGGAACACACACAGGTCGGCCACGCCCCCCACGGCGATGCGGCCCACGCTGGCCTGCAGCGTGCCCAGGCTGGCGCCCAGCACACCGGCCGGACGGTGGGTCAGCGTGCCCAGGGCCCGCATCAGCGGCACGCCATCCTGCGCGGCCCACTTGAGGGTCAGGCCCAGCAGCAACTCGATGGCGGTGGCGCCGGCCTCGGCCTCGGCAAAGGGCAGCACCTTGGCATCGGCATCCACCGGGTTGTGGTCGGACACCAGGGCATCGATGCAACCATCGGCCAGGCCGGCCCGCAGCGCCTCGCGGTCGCGCTGCTGGCGCACCGGCGGCGTCACCCGGGCGCGGCTGTCGAAGTAGCCGATGTCCACATCGGTCAGGTGCAGGTTGTGCACGCTCACGTCACAGCTCACCGGCAGGCCTTCGGCCTTGGCCTGGCGCACCAGTTCGAGGCCGGCCGCGCTGCTGAGGCGGCACAGGTGCACGCGGGCACCGCTGCCGGCCTTGTGCACGCCGCGCAGCAGCTCGAACAGGGTGTGCAGCGCGATCACCTCGGCAGCCACCGGCACGCCGGCCAGGCCCATGCGCGTGGCCAGCGGGCCGCTGGCCGCCACGCCTTTGCCCAGCCAGAAATCCTGTGGCCGCAGCCACACGGTGTAGCCGAAGGTGGCGGCGTACTGCAGGGCACGCTGCAGCACCTGGGTGTTGACGATGGCGAATTCGGCCTGCCCAAAACCGATGCAGCCCGACTCGGTCAACTCGACCATTTCGGTCAGCACCTCGCCCTTGAGGCCACGCGTGAGCGCGCCGAGCGGAAACACCCGCGCCAGGTGCAGCTTCTCGGCGCGGAACTTGAGCATGTCCACCAGGCCGGGTTCGTCCAGCACCGGGTCGGTGTCGGGCGGGCAGACCAGCGAGGTCACCCCCCCGGCCACGGCCGCGGCCATCTCCGACTCGAGCATGCCCTCGTGTTCCTGGCCCGGTTCCTTCAGGCGCGCGCAGAGGTCGACCAGCCCGGGGGCGACGATGCAGCCGTCGGCATCGACCGTGCGGTTGGCATGAAAGTCGGCCGGCACCTGGCCCACCGAGAGGATGCGGCCGGCGGCGATGGCGATGTCGGCGCGCTCGTCGCGGCCGGTGGCGGGGTCGATGACGCGACCGCCCTTGATCAGAATCTTCATGCTTGTGTCACCTCGGATGGGCGGTGCGTGGGTTCGTCGGGGTGGCCCAGCAGGGCGTGCAGCGCGTCCACCAGGGCCTCGCACTCGGCTTGCGAGCCGACCGTGATGCGCAGATGCTGGGCGGTGCGGGGCTGCCTGAAGTGGCGCACCAGCACCTGGTGCTCACGCAGGCGCTGCTGCAGGCCGGCGGCGTCGTGCCGGGGATGGCGCGCGAAAATGAAGTTGGCGCTGGAAGGCAGGCAATCAAAGCCGAGCGCGGCCAGCTGGCCGGCCAACCACTCGCGGCTGTCGATGATGCGCCGCGTGAGCGACTGGAAATAGGCCTCGTCCTCGATCGCGGCCTGGGCGCCGGCCAGGGCCACGCGGTCGAGCGGGTAGGAGTTGAAACTGTCCTTGACCGTGGTCAGGGCCTGGATGAGGTCGGGGTGGCCCAGCGCGAAGCCCACGCGCAGGCCGGCCAGCCCGCGCGACTTGGACAGGGTCTGCACCACCAGCAGCTGCGGGAACTCGTTCACCAGCGTGGCCGCGCTTTCGGCGCCGAAATCCACATAGGCCTCGTCCACCACCACCACCGAGTCGCGGTTGTGCGCCAGCAGCCCGCGGATGTCCGACAGCGGCAGTGCGATGCCCGTGGGCGCGTTGGGGTTGGGCAGCACGATGCCGCCATTGGGCCGCCGGTAGTCGGCCACGCGGACACGGAAATCCGGGTCCAGCGGGACCGGCACGTGTTCGATGCCGTAGAGGTCGCAATAGACCGGGTAGAAGGAGTAGCTGATGTCGGGCGTGAGCACTGGCCGGCCATGGCGCAGCAGGGCCATGAAGGCATGGGCCAGCACCTCGTCGGAGCCGTTGCCGACGAAGACCTGCGCGCGCGCCAGCCCGAAGCGGGCGGCGATGGCGTCGCGCAGGGCCAGGCCCTGCGGATCGGGGTAGAGGCGCAGGCGCTCGTCCACCACCTCGGCCATGCGTTGCAGCGCCAGCGGCGACGGCGGGTAGGGGCACTCGTTGGTGTTGAGCTTGACCCAGCCCCCGCCCTGGGGCTGCTCGCCGGGCACATAGGCCTGCAGGCCGTGGATGGCCGGGCTCCAGAACCGTTGGGACGCTTCGCTCACGGTCAGGCCTCGTTGCCGGCGACGATGGACATCACCGCCATCCGGACGGCGATGCCGAACGTGACCTGCGGCAGCACCACGCTCTGCTTGCCGTCGACCACCGACGAGGCGATCTCGACGCCCCGGTTGACGGGCCCGGGGTGCATGACGATGGCATCGGGCTTGGCCCAGGCCAGGCGCTCGGGCGTCAGGCCGAAGCTCTTGGCGTACTCCTGGCTGGACGGCAGCAGCGCGCCGCTCATGCGTTCGTTCTGCAGGCGCAGGGTGATCACCACGTCGGCGCCCTTGATGCCTTCTTCCAGCGTGTGGCACACGCGCACGCCCATCTGCGACAGGTCGCTGGGCACCAGGGTGCGCGGGCCCACCACGCGCACCTCGGGGCAGCCCAGGGTGGTCAGCGCGTGGATGTCGGAGCGCGCCACGCGCGAGTGCAGCACGTCGCCGACGATGGCCACGGTGAGCTTGCTGAAATCGCCCTTGAAGTGGCGGATGGTGTACATGTCCAGCAGCCCCTGGGTGGGGTGGGCGTGGCGACCGTCGCCGGCATTGACCACGTGCACGTGCGGGGCCACGTGCTGGGCGATCAGGTAGGGCGCGCCCGACTCGCTGTGGCGCACGACGAAGATGTCCGCCGCCATGGCGGACAGGTTGGCGATGGTGTCCAGCAGCGACTCGCCCTTGGAGGCCGAGCTGCGCGCGATGTCCAGCGTGTAGACGTCGGCCGACAGGCGCGTGGCCGCGATGTCGAAGGTGGTGCGGGTGCGGGTGCTGTTCTCGAAGAACAGGTTGAACACGCTTTTGCCGCGCAGCAGCGGCACCTTTTTCACCTCGCGGTCGCTGACGCTGACGAAGTTGGCGGCGGTGTCCAGGATCTGCGTGAGGATGGCCTTGGGCAGGCCTTCGGTGGAGAGCAGGTGGACCAGCTCGCCGTTCTTGTTCAGTTGGGGGTTGCGGGGGTGGATCATGGGTTCACTTCTTTCGGTCCGCCTGGGTTTCGACCACGAAGCGCAGCCGGCCGTCGTCGCCCTGGGCCAGTTCCAGCGACTGGGTGTCGGGCAAGGCCACGCGGGCGGCGGCAAAGTCGGCGCCGATGGGCAGTTCGCGCCCGCCGCGGTCGACCAGCACCGCCAGCTTCACGCTGGCCGGGCGGCCGTAGTCGAACAATTCGTTGAGCACCGCGCGCAGGGTGCGTCCGGTGTAGAGCACGTCGTCGAGCAGCAGCACGTGGGCGTGGTTGACGTCGAAGGGCAGCCGGGTCTGGGCGCTGACCGCCAGGCCACGCTGGGCAAAATCGTCGCGGTGCATGGCCGAGGAGATCACGCCGGCCTCGCCCGGGCGCAACAGATCGCGCTGCAGGCGGGCGGCCAGCCAGGCACCGCCGGAGGTGATGCCCACCAGGCGGGTGTCGGGCTGCTGGGCCAGCAGGCCCTTCACGCCGCGTTGCAGTTCGGCATAAAGCGCCTCGGCATCCAGTGCCAGGCTGGGGCTGTCGGTTCGGGTCAAGGCAGGCTCCTCAAATACTGTTCCAGGATGATGCAGGCCGAGGCGGCGTCGGCGTCCTTGGCGCCGGCCGCCAGGGCTTCGGTGGTGCTGTAGCGCTCGTCGACCTCATGCACCGGCAGGCCAAAACGCCCGCGCAGCTGGCGGGCGAACTTGCGCGCGCGCTCGGTGTTCTCATGGGGGGCACCGTCGGGGTGGAAGGGCACGCCCACCACCAGCGCATCGGGCTGCCATTCCTTCAGGCGGGCGGCGATCAGGGGAAAACGGGCATCGCCCTCGGCCACCAGCGTGGGCTGGGGCGTGGCGCTGCGGGTCAGCACGTTGCCGCTGGCCACGCCGGTGCGCTTGGTGCCGTAATCGAACGCGAGAAAGGTGTTCTCAGGCATGGCCGGCGTCGGGCGACAACATCCAGGGCTCCAGGCCCAGCAGCTTCATGGCCTTGGCGTAACGCTCTTCCACCGGGGTGTCGAAGATCAGCGCCGGGTCGGCCTCGACGGTGAGCCAGCTGTTTTCGGTGATCTCGGATTCGAGCTGGCCCTGGCCCCAGGACGCGTAACCCAGGGACACGAAGACCTTGTGCGGGCCGGCGCCCACCGCCATGGCTTCGAGCACGTCCTTGGAGGTGGTCATCTCCAGGCCGCCGGCGATGCTCAGCGTGGAGGCGTAGACCGATTCCTTCTCGTCGCCGCTGGAGACGGCCTCGTGCAGCACGAAGCCGCGCTCGGTCTGCACCGGGCCGCCCTGGAACACCGGGGTGCTCATCAGGTCGTCGCGGTGCAACTCCAGCTCGACCTTGTGGAACAGGTCGGGCAGCAGGATGTCGCTGGGCTTGTTGATCACCAGGCCCAGGGCACCGCGTTCGCTGTGTTCGCACATGAACACCACGCTGCGCCCGAAAACCTCGTCACTCAGGCCGGGCATGGCGATGAGGAAATGGTTGGTGAGGTTGATGGGGGCAGAATCCGATGACATGCACCGATTTTAAGAGCCTGCACATGAAGAAATACGACAGGGGCCTGGTCTGGTTCCGGCGCGACCTGCGGGTGGCCGATCAAGCGGCGCTCTACCACGCCCTCAGGAGCTGCAAGCAGGTCTGGTGCGTGTTCGTGTTCGACACCGACATCCTGGCCCCCCTGCCCCGCGCCGACCGGCGGGTGGAGTTCATCCAGGCCTCGCTGCTGGACCTGGACGGCGAGCTGCGCGCCCTGGGACTGGCCCACGGCCAGGCGCCCACCGGCCTGATCGTGCGCCACGCGAGCGCCCAGAAGGCGCTTCCCCGGCTGGCGGAGGAACTGCGCGTGCAGGCGGTCTTCGTCAACCACGACGACGAGCCCGACGCCCTGGCGCGTGACGCCCAGGTGCGCGGCAGCCTGGCCCATGCTGGCGTCATGCTGCACGACTTCAAGGACCAGGCGGTGTTCGAGCGCAGCGAGGTGCTGACGCAGTCCGGCACCGCGTTTTCGGTCTTCACCCCCTACAAGAACGCCTGGCTCAAGAAGTTGGAGCCGTTTTTCCTGCACAGCTACCCGGTGGAGAAACACGCCGCCGCGCTGGCGCCCTGCCCGCCCAGCCACCCGTCGGGTGTGCCCACGCTGGCCGAGATCGGCTTCGAGCCCACCAACCTGCGGGCATTGAAGATACCCACCGGCAGCCACGGCGCGCGCGGCCTGTTCGAGGACTTCCTCGACCGCATGGACCGCTACCACCAGACACGCGACTTCCCCGCCGTCAAGGGCCCGAGCTACCTCAGCGTGCACCTGCGATTCGGCACCCTGTCCATCCGCCAGCTGGCGCGGGTGGCCTACCAGATGCACCTGCAAGGCGTACAGGGCGCCAGCACCTGGTTGGGCGAGTTGATCTGGCGCGACTTCTACATGCAGATCCTGCACCACCACCCCCACGTGGTAGGCAGCGCCTTCAAGCCCGAATACGACGCCATCAAGTGGGAGCACGGCAAACACGCACAGGCGCTGTTCCAGGCCTGGTGCGAGGGCCGCACCGGCTACCCGCTGGTGGACGCTGCCATGGCCCAGATCAACCAGACCGGCTACATGCACAACCGCCTGCGCATGGTGGTGGCCAGTTTCCTGGTCAAGGACCTGGGGATCGACTGGCGCTGGGGCGAGCGCTACTTCGCCGAGAAGCTGATCGACTTCGACCTCTCGGCCAACAACGGCGGCTGGCAGTGGGCGGCCTCCACCGGCTGCGACGCCCAGCCCTACTTCCGCATCTTCAACCCGGTGAGCCAGAGCCAGAAGTTCGACCCCGAGGGCAAGTTCATCCGCCGCTACCTGCCGCAACTGGCCAAGCTGCCCAACGCCGCCCTGCACGCGCCCTGGCTGGCCAAGCCCATCGATCTGCAACCGGCCGACTTCGTGCTGGCGCGCGACTATGTGGTGCCCATCGTGGACCACGCCGAGGCCCGCGAACGCACGCTGGCGCGCTACGCGGTGGTCAAGAAAGCGGTCTGAACTGGCGCGGCTTCACGGCGTGGGCAAGGGCAGGTTGCCGATCTGGCCCTTGAAGTCCTGCAGCGAAAAATGGGTGTGCACCCGCCGCACGCCGGGCAGGCGGTGCAGGCGTTTTTGCAGCAGGTCGGAATAGCCGTCCAGATCGCGCGCCACCACGACGAGCATGAAGTCCTCGGGACCGGAAATGGCGTGGAACATGACCACCTCGGGAATCTCCACCACCGCGTGCTCGAAGGCGTGTGAAGACGTTTCGTTCTGGTGGTCTATGCTGACCAGCACGAAGGCCAGCACGCCGTAGCCGAGCGCCCGGCGGTTGAGCGCGGCGTGGTAGCCGGTGACGATGCCGGCGTCCTCCATGCGTTTGACCCGCCGCCAGGCCGGCGACTGCGACAGATGGGCCACCTGCGCGAGCTCGCCCGAGGTCAGCCGCGCATTGGCCTGCATGGCCTGCAGCAGCACAAGGTCGGTCTTATCCAGCTCTGTTTGCATAAATTCTCCCAATATGCCCGCATCATGAATAATTTATTCTATTTTCAAAAACATATTGGATAACAGTTGAGCAAAAAATACAATCATCGACATAGCTCACCACCTTTTGACCAGGCTCACGCATGAACAAGCGCCAACTGTGGGACATCTCGCCCCCCGTGCACACGGCCAGCCCGGTGTTCCCGGGCGACACCCGCTACAGCCAGCAGTGGTGCGCCACCATCACGCCCGAGTGCCCGGTCAACGTCAGCGCCATCACGCTGTCGCCCCACGTCGGCGCCCATGCGGACGCGCCGCTGCATTACGAAGCGGGTGGCGCGGCCATCGGCACCGTGTCGCTGGAGCCCTTTCTTGGCCCCTGCCGCGTGATCCACGCCATCGGTTGCGGCCCGCTGGTCACCTGGGAGCACATCGCCCACGCCACGGCCCAGTTGCCGCCGCGCGTGCTGGTGCGCACCTACGAACACATGCCGGTGGACCGCTGGGACGGCGCGCTCAGCGCCTACGCGCCCGAGACCGTGGCGCGCCTGGCCGACCTGGGCGTGATGCTGATCGGCATCGACACCGCCAGCATCGACCCGGCCGACAGCAAGCTTCTTTCCAGCCACCAGGTGATCCGCCAGCGCGGCATGCGGGTGCTGGAGAACCTGGTGCTCGACGCCGTGCCCGAGGGCGACTACGAGCTGATCGCGCTGCCACTCAAGCTCACCGAAGCCGACGCCAGCCCGGTGCGGGCCGTGCTGCGGTCGCTGGCCTGAACACCACAACAACAACGGAGACCACATGCACACACAACAAGACTGCCGCGCGCTCGACGCGCAAGACCCGCTGCGCCACCTGCGCGACCTGTTCACCCTGCCCGAGGGCGTGATCTACCTCGACGGCAACTCGCTGGGCGCCATGCCCCAGGCCGCGCCGGCGCGCATCGCCCAGGTCACCACCCAGGAATGGGGCCAGGAGCTGATCCGCGCCTGGAACTCGGCCGGCTGGTTCCAGTGGCCACAACAGATCGGCGACAAGATCGCCCGCCTGGTGGGCGCCGACGCCGGCGAGCTGGTGGCCACCGACGGCACCTCCATCAACCTGTTCAAGGTGCTCAGCGCGGCCCTGACCATCGCGCGGCAGGACGCCCCCGAGCGCACCGTGGTGCTGAGCGAACGCAGCAACTTCCCCACCGACCTCTACATCGCCGAAGCCCTGTGCAAGGAGCGCGGCTGCACCCTGCAGCTGGTGGAGCCGGACGAGATCGCTGGCGCGCTGAACAACCAGGTCGCCGTGCTGATGCTCACCCACGTGAACTACCGCACCGGCGCCATGCACGACATGGCCGCCGTGACCGCCGCGGCCCAGGCCGCCGGTGCCCTGACCGTGTGGGACCTGGCCCACAGCGCCGGTGCCGTGCCGGTGGCGCTCAAAAGCGCCCAGGCCGACTTCGCCATCGGCTGTGGCTACAAGTACCTCAACGGTGGCCCCGGCGCACCGGCCTTTGTGTGGGTGCACCCGCACCACGCCGAACGTTTCTGGCAGCCGCTGGCCGGCTGGTGGGGCCACGCCGCGCCCTTCGCCTTCACGCCCGACTACCGGCCCGCGCCCGGCATCCAGCGCTACCTCTGTGGCACCCAGCCCATCCTCAGCATGGCGGCGCTGGACGTGGGCGTGGACACCCTGCTGGCGGCCGAGCCCCTGGGCGGCATGGCCGCGCTGCGCGCCAAGTCGCTGGCACTGACCGACCTGTTCATCGAGCTGGTGGAACAGCGCTGCGCCGGCAATGGCATCGGCCTGGCCACGCCGCGTGCCCACGCCCAGCGCGGCTCGCAGGTCTGCCTGACCCGCACCGAGGGCGCCTACGCCATCGTCCAGGCCCTGATCGCGCGTGGCGTGATCGGCGACTTCCGCAAAGGCGACGGCGGCCAGCACCTGGACATCCTGCGCTTCGGCTTCACGCCGCTCTACATCGGCTTCGAGGACGTCTGGAACGCGGTCGAACACCTGCGCCAGGTGCTGGAGACCGGCGAATGGCAGCGCCCCGCGTTCAACCAATCGCACGCCGTCACCTAAACTTTTCGGTTTTCTTTTCTCCACCTTCAACGAGCCCCACCATGAGCACCTCCCCCTCGCTGTTCGCCCACGTGCCCGCCTACGGCGGCGACCCCATCCTGTCGCTGATGGAGACCTTCCAGAAGGACCCGCGCCCCAGCAAGGTCAGCCTCTCGATCGGCATCTACTTCGACGAACAGGGCCGCCTGCCGGTGCTCGAATCGGTGCGCCGCGCCGAGACCGACGCGCTGGCCCACATTGGCCCCCGCCCCTACCTGCCCATGGAAGGCGCACCCGCCTACCGCAGCGCGGTGCAGCAGTTGGTGTTCGGCGCCCACAGCGAGGCCGTCAAGAGCGGCCGCATCGCCACCATCCAGACCCTGGGCGGCTCGGGCGCGCTCAAGGTCGGCGGCGACTTCCTCAAGCGCTACTTTGACAAGGCCGAGGTGTGGGTCAGCGACCCGACCTGGGAAAACCACGTCGCCCTGTTCGAAGGCGCGGGCTTCACCGTCCACACCTACCCCTACTACGATGACAGCACCGGCGGCCTGAAGTTCGACGCCATGCTGGCCAAGTTCGACAGCCTGCCGGCGCAGAGCATCGTGCTCATGCACGCGAGCTGCCACAACCCCACCGGCGTCGACCTGACGCAGGACCAGTGGCGCGCCCTGATCCCGGTGATCGAGCGCCGTGGCCTGATCCCCTTCGTCGACATGGCCTACCAGGGCTTTGGCGACGGGCTCGATGAAGACGCCTTCGCCCTGCGCGCCATGGCCGACGCCGGCATCCAGTTCTTCGTCGCCAACTCCTTCTCCAAGAACTTCTCGCTCTATGGCGAGCGTTGTGGCGGCCTGAGCGTGGTCTGCAGCGACGCGGCCGCCGCCGACACCGTGCTGGGCCAGCTCAAGGCCACGGTGCGCCGCAACTACTCCAGCCCGCCCACCCACGGCGAGCAAGTCATCGCCCAGGTGCTGCAGTCGCCCGAGCTGTACGCCCTGTGGGCCGACGAACTGACCGGCATGCGCGCGCGCATCAAGGACATGCGCGAACGCCTGCACCGGGTGCTGACCGAGCGCTTCAAGGGCGAGCGCAACTTCGACTACTTCCTGACCCAGCGCGGCATGTTCAGCTACACCGGCCTGAGCGAGGCCCAGGTCAACCGCCTGCGCGACGAGCACGGCGTCTACCTGGTGCGTTCGGGTCGCATGTGCATGTCGGGCCTGTCGACCACCAACGTCGACTACGTGGCCAACGCCATGGCGTCGGTGCTGTAAGCCCATCCGCGCAGGAGCCCTCCCCCATGTGCCCCCACGCCCATTCCAACGCGCCGGCCCCGGCCCCCTCGGCGCCGGAGTCCATCGTCCATGAGGAAAAGGCGCAACTGGATTTCAGCCGCTCCATGAGCTATGGCGACTACCTGCAGCTCGACAGCATCCTGAGCGCGCAGAAGCCGCTGTCGCCCACCCACGACGAACTGCTGTTCATCGTGCAGCACCAGACCAGCGAACTGTGGATGAAGCTGATGCTGCACGAGCTGCGCGGCGCCATCCAGCACATCGCTGCCGACGAGCTGCCGCCGGCCTTCAAGATGCTGGCGCGGGTGAGCAAGATCATGGAGCAGCTGGTCCACGCCTGGGACGTGCTGGCCACCATGACGCCGCCCGAGTACACCGCCATGCGGCCCTACCTGGGCGCGTCCAGCGGCTTCCAGAGCTACCAGTACCGCTGCATCGAGTATTCGATGGGCAACAAGAACCCGGCCATGCTCAAGCCCCACGAGCACCGGCCCGACCTGCTGGCCCTGGTGCGTGCCAGCTTCGATGCGCCCTCGCTGTACGACGAGGCCTTGCGCCTGATGGCGCGCCGCGGCATCCCCGTGCCGGCCGAGTACCTGGAGCGCGACTGGACGCAGCCCTACGTGGCCAGCCCGGGCGTCGAAGCCGCCTGGCTGCAGGTCTACCGCAACCCATCGCAGCACTGGGACCTGTACCAGCTGGGCGAAGAGCTGACCGACCTCGAGGACGCCTTCCGGCTCTGGCGCTTCCGCCACGTGACCACGGTGGAGCGCGTGATCGGCTTCAAGCGCGGCACCGGCGGCACCGGCGGCGTGAGCTACCTGCGCAAGATGCTCGACGTCGTGCTCTTCCCCGAGATCTGGACCCTGCGCACCGCGCTGTGAGCCCGCGCCAGCTGCGCTATTTCATCGCCATCGCCAAGGCCGGCAGCATCAGCCAGGCCGCCTTGGCGCTGCACATCGCCCAGCCCTCGCTGAGCCAGCACATGGCCGCCATCGAGGAAGAGCTGGGCGTGCCCCTGCTCAAGCGCCATGCGCGCGGCGTCACCCTCACCCCGGCCGGCCAGCGCCTGTTCGACCGCGCCAGCACCATCCTGCGCCAGCTCGACCACCTGCCCGACGAGGTGGCCGCCGTCAAAGGTCTGCCGCGCGGCGAGGTGCGCCTGGCCATGGACGGATCGATTGCCGCCGTGGTGATCGTGCCGCTGTACCGCGCCATGGAGGCGCGGTACCCCGACGTGCGGGTGTTCGTCACCACCGGCCTGTCGCACCAGATGCGCCAGCTGGTGGAAGGCCGCAGCGTGGACCTGGCCCTCATGCCCAACGCCTTCGAGCTGCCCAGCCTGCTGAGCGAACCGGTGTACGAGGAACACTTCTGCCTGTTCGGCGCCCGCGGCAGCTGGCCGCCGCGCCAGCGCCACATCCGCTTCGACGACATCGGCGACCGCCCCCTGGTGGCGGCCGACCGCCAGCACGACCAGCGCAAGCTCATCGAGCGCGTGGCCAACGCCCGCCGGCGCAGCCTCAACGTGCGCTACGAGATCAACGACGCCGAACTCACCCGCGCCCTGGTCCGCGACGGCCTGGCCCAGGCCCTGCTGCCGGTCAACGCCTTTGCCGCCACCGAAGGCGCGCACAAGGTGCTGGCGCTGGACATCGTCGAGCCCACCCTGACCCGCATCCAGTCCATCGCCTGGCCGGCCGGCGCGCCGCTCACGCCCGCCGCCGACGCCACGCGCCAATGCCTGCAGGAGACCGTGGCCACGTTGATGGAACAAGGGGTGCTGCAAGGGCGCCTGCCGCACAACACGGGCCATAGGGAAGAACCTATGGATTGAGGGAGCAGGTCGTATTGGCGGTGGGCGAGCGCAGCTTTCATACTGCGCTTCACACACCTGTCACAGCACATGACCCCACTTTCCCACCCTTTCATCCAGGCGCTGACCGAGGCACTCGGCGCCGACGCCGTGCGCACCGGCGACACGATTCCCCCCGAACGCCACACCGACTGGAGCGGCACCCAGCCCCTGGCCCCGCTGGCCTGGCTGCGCCCCGCCAGCACCGCGCAGGTGTCGGCCGCGCTGCGCCTGTGCCATGCCCACCGCGTGCCGGTGGTGCCGCAGGGCGGCCTGACCGGCCTGGCCGGCGGTGCCGTGCCCACGCCGGGCTCCGTGGCGCTCTCCCTGGAGCGCATGTCCGCCATCGAGACCCTGGACCCGGTGGCCCGCGTGGCCACGGTGCAGGCCGGGGCCACGCTGCAGGCCGTGCAGGAAGCGGCACAGGCCGCCGGCTGCCTGTTTGGCGTCGACCTCGGGGCGCGCGGCAGCTGCCAGATCGGCGGCAACCTGGCCACCAACGCGGGCGGCAACGGCGTGGTGCAGTTCGGCATGATGCGCGAGCAAACCCTGGGCCTGGAGGTGGTGCTGGCCGACGGCACGGTGCTGGACATGCTGCGCCCCATGGTCAAGAACAACACCGGCTACGACCTCAAGCAGTTCTTCATCGGCGCCGAGGGCACGCTGGGCATCATCACCCGAGCCCAGCTGCGCCTGCAGCCGGCGCAGCCGGCGCGCGCCACCGCCCTGGCCGCCGTGCCCGACGTGACCAGCGCGCTGGAACTGCTGGGCCGCCTGCAGGCGCGCGCCCCGGGCGGCGTGGCGGCCTTCGAGCTGATGTGGCAGGACTTCCTGCGGCACGCCCTGGACTGGACCGGCCTGCCGCGCCCGTTTGACGAGGACCACCCCCTGCTGGCGCTGACCGACCTCAGCGGCAGCGACCAGCCCGCGCTGGCGCATGCGCTGGAGGAGGTGCTGGGCCAGGCCATGGAAGACGGCCTGGTGCTGGACGCCGTGCTGGCGCAATCGCAGGCCCAGGCCACCGGCCTGTGGCGGCTGCGCGAGATCACGGCCGAGTTTCCCTCGCGGCTGTCGCCCATCAACTTCGACATCAGCCTGCCGCAGGCCGCCATCGGCGCCTTTGCCGATCGCTGCATGGCCGCGCTCTCGGCCCGTTTTCCGGGTCATCGTTCGCTGCGTTTTGGCCACCTGGGCGACGGCAACCTGCACCTGAGCACCGACGCGCGCTCGCTGGGCGATCTGTCGTTTGCCGAAGCAGAACACGCGGTCGAGGCCATCGTCTACGCGCTGGTGGCCGAGGCCGGCGGCAGCGTGTCGGCCGAACACGGCATCGGCCTGCACAAGAAGCCCCACCTGAGCGCCAGCCGCGGCCCGGCCGAGCTGGCCGCCATGCGCGCCATCAAGCGGGCGCTGGACCCGCTGAACCTGCTCAACCCGGGCAAGGTGTTCGACCTCGACTGAGAAGGTGTGAACAAACCCGCCATGCACTCACACCCCATTGGCCCGCCTCTTGCAATGATTTTCCCTTCCACCACCCTCCCAGGAGTTCCCACCATGAAACGACGCCCCGCTCTACTCGCCCTGATGGCCGCCACCGCGTTCACGCTGGCCCACGGCCCCGCCCTGGCCGATGGACCACCCATCAAGCTGCTGGTGGGTTTCCCCGCCGGTGGCAGCAGCGACGCCATCGCCCGCCAACTGGCCCTGGGCCTGCAGCAGGAGCTGGGCCGCAGCGTCGTGGTGGACAACAAGCCCGGTGCCGGTGGCCAGATCGCGGCGCAAACCCTCAAGGGCGCCAAGCCCGACGGCACCACGCTGTTCCTGTCCAACAGCCACACCGTGGCCATGATCCCGCTGACCGTCAACAACCCGGGCTTCGACACGGCCAAGGACTTCGTCCCGGTGGCCATGGTCGCGGTCAACCCCGATGTGTTTGTCATCAACACCAGCCTCATCGGCAACCCCAACGCGGGCATGAAGGAATTCGCCACCTGGGTGAAGGCCAATCCGGGCAAGGGCAACGTCGGCGTTCCCGCCCCCGCCAGCGCGCCCGACTTCGCGGTGGGCGTGGTGGCCAAGGCCCTGGCGCTGGACCTGAAGGCCGCGCCTTACCGCGGCGACGCCCCCATCGTGCAGGACGTGATGGCCGGCCAGATCCCTGCAGGCATCGGTTCGGTGGGCGCCATGTCGCCGCCGGCCAAGGCCGGCAAGCTGCGCATCGTGGCGGTCAACGGCAGCAGCCGCCTGTCGCTGCTGCCCGACGTGCCCACGTACGCCGAACTCGGCATCAAGGGCTACGAGGACATGATCTTCAACGGCGTGTTCGCGCCGGCCGGCACACCCGCCGCCCTGGTGGAGAGCTACGGCGCCGCGATCACCAAGGTCGTGAAGTCGGCCGACTTCGCCGAGAAGCTGGCCAACCTGGGCATCAACGCCCACGCCGGCAGCGCCGCCGAACTCAACGCCCGCCTCAAGGCCACGCAGGACTTTTCGGCCAACATGGTCAGGAACGCCGGCTACAAGCCGCAGTGAGGCTCACCAGGCAGTTGCCCCCTGGCAGCTGCTTGAGTGTTTGCTCAGCTGCCTCGCGGGATCGGGGCGACCGGGCGCCCTGCTCCGCGGCTGTCCCCCGGGCGCTTCGCGCCCTCCTCCTTGATGCCGCTGCACAGGGCACCCAGCCACCCCGATCCAGAAGCGCTTGGGCAAGCCGCCGCTGGCATGCCCTCCTCGGGCCACCCCCATCGGCTCAAATCACTGCGACCGGATCTGGTTGCGCCGGATCACCTCGCCCATCTCGGCGGTGTCGCGCTGGATGCGGTTGGCCAGGCCCTGGGGCGAGGTGCCGGCCACCTGCCAGCCCTGGTTGAACAGCTTCTCGCGCACCTCGGGCCGGCGCACGATCTCGACCAGCAGGGCCGAGACCTTGTTGATCACGGCCGGCGGCGTGCCGGCGGGTGCCGCCACCGCGTTCCAGATCTCCAGCTGGAAACCGGCGATGCCGGCCTCCGCCAGACTGGGCACATCGGGCACCAGGCTGCTGCGGCCGGCCGAGGTCACTCCCACCGCCTGCAGCTTGCCGGCGCGCACCTGGGGCATCGCCAGGCCCGGGGGCAGCAGGGCCAGCTGCACGTCGCCGGCCACCATGGCCGTCACCACCTGCGGGTTGCCCGGGTAAGGCACGTGCACCGGCGCGATGCCGGCCTTGCCCTTGAGCAGCTCCATGCCCAGGTGCGCCACCGTGCCGTTGCCGGGCGTGCCGTAGTTGAACTTGTCACCGCCCTGGCGGGCCGCCGCCAGCACGGCCGCCGCGCCGGCGGGCAACTGGGTCGATGCCGCCAGCACCAGCGGCGCCGTGGCCAGCAGGCTCACCGGCGCCAGGTCCTTGAGCGGGTCGTAGGTGACGGCCGGGTTGAGCAGCTTGGCGATGGTCATGTTGCCATTGATCATCAAGCCGAAGGTGTGGCCATCGGTGGCCTTGGCCACCTGGTCGGCGGCGATGTTGCCGCCGGCACCGGGCTTGTTCTCCACCACCACCGGCTGGCCCAGGGCCTGCGACAGCGGCTCGGACAGTGTGCGCGCGGTCAGGTCGGGCGACGAGCCGGCCGGGAAGCCCACCACCAGGCGCAGCGGCTTGCTGGGCCAGGCCGCCTGCCGGGGCTGTGCCCAGGCGGCGCCGGCAGTCAGGGCCAGGCTGCAGATGGCGGACGACAGCAGCAGGCGGCGGGGCAATTGGGCGGTGTTCATGCGGGTGTTCCGGTGGGTCGGCAAAGGGCGGATGTTAAACGCTGGGGGGGCCGCCATAGAGGCGCGGCACGTCAAGCAGCCGCTCGCCCAGCAGCGCCATCGCCAGGTTGCGCCCCAGGCTCAGCGGCGGTTGCAGGTGAAAGACGCGGCCGTTGCGGCGCGAGCGCGCCTGCACCCAGGCGTTGCGCCGCCAGCGCAAGGCGCCAAGCTGCGCCACCAGCGGCGCCGGATCGGCCAACGCCTGTGGGCCGCGCGCCAGCAGCCGGCCCAGCGTCCAGGCGTCTTCCAGCGCCATGGCCGCGCCCTGGGCGAGGTAGGGCCGCATCGGATGGGCGGCATCGCCCAGCAGGGCCACGCGCCCGGCCCCGTGGGCCTGTGGTCCGGTGATGGGGGGGCGCTCGAACAGCGGCCAGCGCAGCCACTGCGGCACCGCGGCCAGGAGCGCCGACAAGGCCGGCGCCACCGGTCCCATGGCCACACGCAGTTCGCCAGGGTCGGCCGCGTGGCTCCAGTTCTGCACATCGCCGTCGAGCCGGCCCTGCACGATGACCACCACGTTGAGCCAGTCGCCGCACCGCACGGGGTAACACACGGCGTGCATGCGCGGTCCCAGCCAGGCCGTGACATCGCCAGGCTGGAGGCCGCTGGGCAGGTCGGCCAGCGGCACCATTCCCCGGTAGGCCAGGTGTCCGGTGGGCTGCGGCAATTGATCGCCCAGCAGCGGCACCCGCACGCGGCTCCACAGGCCGTCACAGCCCAGCAGCAGCCGACCCGTGGCCTCCGCGCCGCCGCTCAGGTCCAGCCGCACCAGTTGGTCATCGGCCCGCCAGTCGGTCACTCCCTGGTCAAGGGTCAACGTCACGCCCGGCTGGGCCGACACCGCCTGCAACAGCAGCGCGTGCAGGTCGGCCCGGTGCAGGGTGGCGTAGGGCTGGCCATAACGCGCCACCGCCTGGGTGCCCAGGCGCAGGCGACCGAGCTGCGCCGCGCTGCGGGCATCGCGCACACAGAGCTGTTCGGGAAAGGCGGCGCAGGCGCGCAAGGCATCCAGCAGGCCCCAGTCGGCCAGCACCCGCACCGCGTTCGGCCCGAGCTGCAGGCCGGCGCCCACCTCGCCAAAACGCGTGGCCTGCTCGTAAAGGGCCACCGTGTGGCCGGCGCGCGCCGAGGCCAGTGCCGCGGCCAAGCCGCTGATGCCTCCGCCGGCGATCAGGATGTCGACATTCATGGCGGGCGATTGTGCCCGTTGGGCGGGAGGTTCTCTTCAGGCAATCCGGTTGAACCACAGCAAGGACAGCCCGGCCGACACCACCGCCAATGCCGCTGCCAGCAGGGCCAGCAGCCCCGACACCTCGGTCTCCTTCTTCTCCACCGTCAGGCGCGTGCTCAGGGCCTCGTAGACCTTCTTGAGGTTTTCCGCCGTGCCGGCGTAGTAGTACTCGCCCTGGGTGCGGTTGGCCACTTCCTTGAGGGTTTCCTCGTCCAGGCGCACGCGCATGGACCAGCCCTCGAAACCGATGGTCTCGCCCTCCACCGTGCCGATGCCCACGGTGTAGACGCGCACGCCGCGGTCGGCCGCCATCTTGGCGGCTTCCAGGGTGTCGACGCCGGTGGTGCGCTGGCCGTCGGTGAGCAGGATGATGGCGGCCGAGCTGTAGGAGCCGGCGGGCACCGGCGTGTGTTCCTTTTTCTCGGTCTTGCCCTGGTCGATGGCCTGGCCGCGAGGCTTGTCGCGGCCATACATCATGGAAGACAGGTCGATGCCGGCATCGGGAAAGATCTCGGACAGCGACACCACGATGGCGCTGCCGATGGCGGTGGCGCGCTGCATCTGGAACTTGTCGATGGCGGCCACCAGGTCCTCGCGGCTCAGTGTGGCGGGCTGCACCACCTGGGCGGTGCCGGCAAAGGCCACGATGCCCACCTTCACGTGGCGCGGCAGCTCGGCCAGGAAGGCCTTGGCCGCGTTCTGCGAGGCCACCAGGCGGTTGGGCTCGACGTCGGTGGCGCGCATGCTGCCCGAGACGTCCATGGCCAGGATGATGGTCTGCTGCAGCGACGGCAGGGTCAGCGTGGCGAAAGGCCGCGCGGCGGCCAGCAGCATGGCGGTCAGGGCCAGCAGGAACAGCGCCGGCGGCACGTGACGGCGCCACTGCGAGCCGCCTGCCATGGCCTCGCGCACGATGGACAGACTGGCGTAGCGCACCGCTGTTTTTTTCTTGCGCCGCAGCAGCCACACATAGACCAGCAAGAGCAGCGGCACCAGCAGCAAGAGCCACAGGAAGTGCGGCCAGAAGAAGGTGACGGGGAATTTCATGCGGGTCCTCCTTCCATGTGCATGGCTAAGCCGCGCTCAGGTGACGCGGCAGCGGCATGCCGTTGTGCAGGCGCTGGCGGCGCCGGCGCAGGTCGACAAACCGCACCAGGGCGTCGACCAGGTCGTCGTCGGTCGAGAGTTCGAGCGTGTCCACGCCGGCCAGCACCAGGGCTTCGCGCAGCTCGGCCTCGCGCTGCGCGGCGATGCGGGCGAAACGGCGGCGAAAACCGCTGTCGTGGGTGTCCACCAGCACCTGCTCGCCGGTTTCGGCGTCGCGCAGGGTCACCAGGCCGAGGTCGGGCAGCTCCAGCTCCAGCGGGTCGAGCAGGCGCACGGCCACCACGTCGTGGCGCAGCACCAGCCGCCCCAACGCCTGGTGCCAGCCGGGCTGGCTGATGAAGTCCGACACCACGAACACCGTGGAGCGGCGCTGGAGCATGGGCAGCGCCGCCGCCAGCATGTCGTGCAGGCGGGTGGTGTCGCCCGCGGCCGGCGGCACCTCCGGCTCGGCCATGGCGTGCAGCATCTCCAACACCTGCTGGCGCCCGCCCCGCGCGGGCAGCACACGCTGCTGGCGTCCGCCGTAGAGCAGCGCGCCGATGCGGTTGCCGTGCCGGGTCAGCAGGCGCGCCACCACACCCACAAATTCGCGCGAAACGCGGCGTTTGGTCTGCTGGCCCGAGCCGAAATCGACCGAGGGGCTGAGGTCCAGCAGAAACCACGCGTTCATCTCGCGGTCTTCCATGAACTGGCGCACGTGGGGCTGGCCCAGCCGTGCGGTCACGTTCCAGTCGATGTGGCGCACGTCGTCGCTGGGCTGGTACTCGCGCAGGTCGGCGAGGTCCAGGCCGGTGCCGCGCATCAGGGTGCGGTGATCTCCCTGCAGCACACCGTCCAGGCGCTTGAGCACCGTCCATTCGAGCCGGCGCAACAAGGCCTCGGCCTCGCCGCCAGCGGGAGACGGAGGGATGGCAAGGACTTGATCCATGGCGGGCGGGCCTCAAGCGGCCCGTTTCTCGTGCTCCAGCGGCTTGGCCGGCGGCGGTATCTTGGCCATGATCTTGGCCACCACCTGGTCGGCGCTGAGCCCTTCGGACAAGGCTTCGTAGGACAGCACCACACGGTGGCGCAGCACATCGGGCACCAGGTCCAGCATGTCCTCGGGAAGCGCGTAGCTGCGCCCACGCAGCATGGCCAGGGCGCGGGCGCCTTCGGTCAGGCCGATGGTGGCGCGCGGGCTGGCGCCGAAGGTGATGAAACGCGACAAGTCCTTGAGCCCATGGGCCTCGGGCTTGCGCGTGGCCGACACCAGCTTGACCGCGTACTGCACCAGCGAGGGATCGACATAGACCTGCCGGCACTCGGCCTGCAGCGCGGCCAGTTGCTCGGTGCTGGCCACGGGCGACACGTCGATGCGTGGGCCGGTCACACGCTCGACGATCACGTACTCTTCCTCGTCGGTCGGGTAGTCCACCAGCACCTTCATCATGAAGCGGTCGACCTGGGCCTCGGGCAGCGGGTAGGTGCCTTCGGTTTCGATCGGGTTCTGGGTCGCCATCACCAGGAAAGGTTCGGGCACCTTGTGGGACTCACCGGCGATGGTCACCTGGCGCTCCTGCATCACCTCCAGCAGCGCGCTCTGCACCTTGGCCGGCGCGCGGTTGATCTCGTCGGCCAACAACAGGTTGGTGAACACCGGACCCAGCGTGGTGCTGAACTCTGCGGTTTTCTGGTTGTACATGCGTGTGCCCACCAGGTCGGCCGGCACCAGGTCGGGCGTGAACTGGATGCGCTTGAACTGACCGCGAACCGCCTGCGCCAGCGTCTTGACGGTGAGCGTCTTGGCCAGGCCGGGCACGCCCTCCACCAGCAGGTGGCCCTGTGCCAGCATGGCCACCATCACACGCTCCAGGAAACGGTCCTGCCCCACCACCACGCGCTTGACCTCGTAGAGGATGCGCTCCATCAGCTGGGCGGTGGCAGGATCTTGTGGGCGGGCATCGCTCATGGAAACTCCTTGGGTGTTCAGAAAGGGGGCAGGCCGGCGGCAGAGGCGGCGTTCTCGATGGGCACGGCAAAACCAATGCCGACGAAGGTGCGGGCCGAGGTGGGGTTGAGGATGGCGGTGACGATGCCGACCACCTCGCCATCCATGGTGACGAGGGGACCGCCCGAGTTGCCCGGGTTGGCGGCGGCGTCGAACTGGATCAGGTTGGTCATGGTCTGCTTGCCTTCGGGCGAGCGGAAGGAGCGCCCCAGGCCCGAAACGACCCCGGCGGACACCGAGGGGCCGATGCCGAAGGGGAAACCGACCACCACCACCTGGTCGCCGGCGCGCAGATCGCCGGTGGAGCGCATCGTGGCCGCGTGCAGGTCGTCGGGGATTTCGTGCGCCTGCAGCACGGCGAGGTCGTTTTCGGGCTGGGCGCCGGTGATGGATGCACCCGACTCCAGGCCATCGGCGAAGGCCACCTTGATCTTCTGCGCGCCGTTGACCACGTGCAGGTTGGTCAGGATCACGCCCTTGTCGACGATGACCACGCCGGTCCCCACGCCCAGCTCGACCTCTTCGCCGGTCTTGGGGTGTTTGCCGTAGGACATGACACGCACCACCGAGCCGGCCACCGCCTCCTGCGCGCGGGTGGCGGCCGACGGCAAGGTCTGGGTCTCCAGGGTCTTGAGCACCGCCGCGTCGATGACTTTCTGCGTGATCGGGCGCCCCGACTGGCCGGTGCGCAGCAGGTTGGCGCACAGCAGCAGGGCCAGCACCGCCATGGCGGCCCACATCACTCCGGGCTGTGCCGCCCAGCGGCGCCAGCGCGGGCCAACCGCAGCCGATGGGACCGCCTGTGGGGGTGTCGGGTCGGTGGACGGGGCTGTGACAGCCGCGGGTGGGTCGTTCTGAACCGCAGCCACCGCGCGTGGCCGGGCGCTGTAAAGCGGTGGGCGCTTCATGGCCGTGGGCCCCTTGCCGAGTCCGGGTGGCGGCCACCGACGGTGGAGGCCATCGGCTCCCGGCGCCATTCGTGCAAATCAGCCCACATGCCACACCTCGCCGCAGCGTTGTTACGGCTTCATTGTGGCAGCAGCTTGGCGATTTGTCAGAGGGTGTGAAACGAATGCCCGGCCAGTGTGACGGGGCATCCCGGCGCCGGTCAGCGAACCGACCAGCGCAGGCGGTGCATGGCGTGCACCGCGCCTTCGCCCATGCTGGCGCCAAAACGCCGCACCAGGCGCGAGGCCACGTTCTCGCGGTGGGTGTAGTCGACGATGTCCTCGGCCTTCACCACGTCGCGAGCCACGTGGTCCAGGCTGCCGAAATCGTCGGCCAGGCCCAGGGCCACGGCCTTTTCACCGCTCCAAACCAGGCCGCTGAACATCTCGGGCGTTTCCTTGAGGCGCTCGCCGCGCCCCTTCTTGACCACCTGGATGAACTGCTGGTGGATTTCCGTCAGCATGGACTGAGCGTAGGCGCGCTGCACCTCGCTCTGCGGGCTGAACGGGTCGAGGAAGCCCTTGTTCTCGCCCGCCGTGAGCAGCCGGCGCTCCACGCCCAGCTTGTCCATCAAGCCGGTGAAACCGAAGCCATCCATGAGCACACCGATGCTGCCCACCATGCTGGCCTTGTCGACGTAGATCTTGTCGGCCGCCGCGGCGATGTAGTAGGCCGCCGAGGCGCAGGTTTCCTGCACCACCACGTAGACCGGCTTCTTGTGCAGCGCCTTCAGGCGCAGGATCTCGTCGTTGATGATGCCGGCCTGCACCGGGCTGCCCCCGGGCGAATTGATCTGCAGCACCACGGCCTGGGAGCCACTGTCCTCGAAAGCCTGACGCATGGCGCTGACGATGGGGTCGGCGCCGGCTTCGGTGCCCACCGCGATCTCGCCCTGGATCTCAACCAGCGCGGTGTGGGGTGAGCTGGTGGTCGGGCTGCTGGGCGAATGGGCGAACAAGGCCCAGGCCACGGCCGCCAGGAAACCCAGCCACAGCAGCCGCAGCGTGACCCGCCAGCGCCGCGCGGCGCGTTGTTCGGTCAGCTGGGCCGTCAGCAGCCGCTCCAGCGCGGCACGCTCCCAGCCGGGATCGGGGGCCGGCGTGGCGGGCTGAGGGATGGCATCGGTCACTCGGTTGTCGTCTTCCATGGGGCGGTTCAATAAGCACCAGTTCGCTCAAAACAGCACTGGCTTGAGGTGGTATTGTGACCGCCAGAACACCACACCCTCGTGTTCGGTGGTTTCGATCTTGAACAGCCCTCCCCGCCCCGGCCCGCCGACGCAGTGCCCGGTGTCGGGTCGGAACATGGCGCCATGGGCCGCGCAAACGATGTAATGGCCGGTGAGGTCAAAAAAACGGTCGGGCTGCCAGTCCATCTCCATGGCCACATGGCTGCAGCGGTTCAGGTAGGCGTGCACCTGGCCTTGGTAGCGCACCGCGAAGGCACGACAGGTCTGGCCCGCGTAATTGACATCAAAGGAGCACGCCCGGCCACTGTCGAGCAGTTCGCTGGCCTGGCAGAGCGGGTGCCATTCGCCTTCGGCAGAGGCGGTGTCGTCGGTGTGCATGTCCTTGGGGCAGCAGGGTTGGGCCGCCATCTCCACAATTGAGGTCTCCATTCTGAGGGACTTCCACGAGGCACCCCGTCCATGCCCCCGATTCACCCCACCCGTCGGCGCGCCCTGCTGCGCGCCGCTGGCGCCTTGGCACTGGGACGCGCAGCCCTGGCGCAGACACCCGACACCGTTTTCTGGGCCGCCGCGAAACAGCCCGGCACGGTGCTGCTGATGCGCCACGCCCAGACCGAGCCCGGCATCGGTGACCCACCCGGCTTGCGGCTCGGCGACTGCAGCAGCCAGCGCAACCTCAGCGAGGCCGGTCGCATCCAGGCGCGGGCGGTGGGCGAACGTTTCGCGGCACACGCGGTGGCCGTGGCCGAGGTGCGCACCAGCGCCTGGTGCCGTTGCGTGGACACCGCGCAACTGGCTTTTGGCCGGGTCCAGGTCTGGTCACCGCTGAACTCCTTCTTCAACGGCCAGGGCGACGGCGAAAGCGGCGCCACCGCGGTGCTGGCGGCGGCCCGCAGCTGGCGCGGCCCCGGACCGCTGGTGCTGGTCACCCACCAAGTCAACATCAGCCGCTACACGGGCGAATTCACCGCCATGGGCGAGTTGCTGGCGGTGCGGCATGAGGGCGGAAGGTTGCGGTTGCTGGCCCGCCTCCCGGCCTGACGGAAGGTGAGGCGGGCGGCGGCGTCAGGCTAGCATCAGCCCATTGGCTAAGATGGCGGGCTGAGCCGGCGGGCCTACGCCGGCCTGTTCCATCCATCCCGCAGGAGATATTCATGAGCCGAGAAGTCGTCGTCGTCAGCGCAGTGCGCACCGCCATTGGCACCTTTGGTGGCAGCCTGAAAGACATTCCCCCGACCGAGCTGGGCGCCACCGTGGTGCGCGAGTCGCTGGCGCGTGCCGGCGTCGAGGGCAAGGACGTCGGCCACGTCGTCTTCGGCCACGTGGTCAACACCGAACCCAAGGACATGTACCTGTCGCGCGTGGCAGCCATCAACGGCGGCTGCGCCGAAGGCACGCCCGCCTTCAACGTCAACCGCCTGTGTGGCTCGGGCCTGCAGGCCATCGTCTCGGCCAGCCAGAGCATCCTGCTCGGCGACACCGACATCGCCATCGGCGGCGGCGCCGAGAACATGAGCCGCGCGCCCTTCGCCAGCCTGAACATGCGCTGGGGCTCGCGCATGGGCGACACCAAGATGGTGGACATGATGATCGGCGCCCTGCACGACCCCTTCCACACCATCCACATGGGTGTGACGGCCGAAAACGTGGCCGCCAAGTACGGCATCACCCGCGAGATGCAGGACGCCCTGGCCGTGGAAAGCCACAACCGCGCGCAGCGCGCGACCGAGGCCGGACTGTTCAAGGACCAGATCGTGCCCATCATGCTCAAGAGCAAGAAGGGCGACGTGGCCTACGCCACCGACGAGCACTTCCGCCCCAACTGCACGCTGGACGACATGGCCAAGCTCAAGCCCGTGTTCGTCAAGGAAAACGGCACGGTGACGGCCGGCAACGCCTCGGGCATCAACGACGCCGCCGCGGCCGTGGTGCTGATGGAGGCCGGCGCGGCCAAGGCCCGTGGCGCCAAGCCCCTGGCGCGCCTGGTGGGCTACGCCCACACCGGCCTGGACCCCAAGATCATGGGCGTGGGCCCGATCTCGGCCACCCAGGCGGTGCTCAAGCGCACCGGGCTGTCGGTGAACGACCTGGACGTGATCGAGGCCAACGAGGCCTTTGCCGCCCAGGCCTGTGCGGTGACCAAGGAGCTGGGCCTGGACCCGGCCAAGGTCAACCCCAACGGCTCGGGCATCTCGCTGGGCCACCCCATCGGCGCCACCGGCGCGCTGATCACCGTCAAGGCGCTGTACGAGTTGCAGCGCATCGAGGGCCGCTACGCGCTGGTGACCATGTGCATCGGCGGCGGCCAGGGCATCGCGGCGATTTTCGAGCGGATTTAAGGTCCCCCGCGCCGCCTACGGCGTCACACCCCAAGGCGCGATGCCGACCGACTGGCAAAGCCAGATCGGTGGCACCCCCGGTGGGTCCACCGCCTTGGCGGAAGCTGCCGATCAGGCTTCGACCAGGTCGAAGCCGGTGGTGATCTCGGCCGTTTTGCCGAGCATGATGCTGGCGGAGCAGTACTTTTCGTGGCTCATGGCGATCGCGCGTTCCACCGCGCTGGCGGGAATGCCCTTGCCGGTGACGGTGAACTGCATGTGGATCTTGGTGAACACCTTGGGCTCGGTGGCGGCGCGTTCGCTGCTGAGTTGCACGCTGCAGCCGCGCACGTCGTGCCGGCCACGCTTGAGGATCAGCACCACGTCGTAGGCGGTGCAGCCACCGGTGCCTGCCAACAGCAATTCCATGGGACGCGCGGCCAGGTTGGCGCCGCCGTTCTCGGGCTTGGCAGCGTCGGGGGCCCCGTCCATGTTGATCACATGGCCGGTGCCGGTTTCGGCCACAAAGCCCATGCTCGAACGGGTGCCGGCGTGTCCGGTCCAGGTGACGGTGCAATCCATGGAGAGCCTTCTCTAAAAATATTCGGGTAAACCCGCGAAATTCTGTTGCGACGCAGCATTATTTGGCTATACTAGCGGCATTGTATGCAAGGCTCCGGTGCTCACCGAACCAAGCATCTCCCTGCTGCCAGCCAGCAGACTTCAGTTGTCTCCTCTGCCCTCAACGGGGTGGATTCAAACCCGGACCGCAATGTCCGGGTTTTTTTTGCTCTTTTCGCATTTGGTGGTGACAGGCTCAGGCCATGAGCCGGCTGTCCTGCATCGTGACCAAGGTACGGCAACAAGCCGGAAGCACCCTGGCTAAGCGCGATGCGCAAACAAGACTGAAACCGATGGGTGGAGCGCCTGCGGGGATTCAGCCCGAGGCAGCACCAGACGTTGATGGCGCAGTTGCACACGCCCGATGAGCGCCGACAGGTGCAGGAACATGACCGCGCGTGCGATGCCCCCATCGGCTGCCTTCACTACGACAGCGTCACAAGTGACTGGCGCAAGCCCGGGTGCTCGACGAAGGGCAGAGCGTGCATCAGGCGGCCGAGCGTCTGCAGGTGGCTCCCAGCACGGCAATCCGCTGGCGCCACCGCTTTCTGCGCCTGGCCCAGCAGGCCAAGTCGGCACTGCTCAGCGGCATCGCCGAAGCCAATGAAACTTTCCTTCTGCGTTCGGCCAAGGGTCAACTCGTGAGCGGACGTGCACCCCGGCACCGGGGTGGCCACGCCAGCGCCCGAGGCACATGCGATGACCACGTACCTGCGCTGGTGGTCCGAGACCGCTTAGGCGGCTGCGCCGACTTCATTCCGGGCCGCAGCAGCAAGCGCAAAATCCTGGCCGCACTCGCTCCGGTACTGGCCCCGGACGCGGTGCTATGCATCGATGGCAGCTCGGCCATGGCCGGTGCGGCCTGCGTGATGGGCATCGAGCACCCCGCCCCGAACATGACCACGGGCTCGCGCGTGCGGGGTGCTTGGCATATCCAGAACGCCAACGTCTACCACGCGCGCCTCAAGGGCTGGATGCGCCGCTTTCGAGGCATCGCCATCAGCTACCTGCACCACGACCTTGGTGGTTTGCGCGCCGTTGAGCGATGCGCCCCAGCCCCACTCCCCGCCACGCAACGTCTCAACCTTTCCCTCGGCAGATTTGCACATCCATAAGCAACGAGCAAAGAGCTATTTTTGGATGGGGCGCGCTCGGTCAGCGGTTCAGTCAATATCCGACAGCAGGCTCGTCGCCAGGGGGCGCACGATCTCCAGCATCTGCTGCAAGGCTTCCCAGCGGTCTTCGAGTGTGACGATGCACTGCTTGGATTCCAGTGGCAAGCCGGTCAGCACCGGCAGCTCCACCAGCTGGCCGCTGGCCAGATCACCGTTGGCCGGCGCGCGCACGCCGATATAAACCGCGTCGGTGTGGCGCGCCACGTCCAACAGCACACCCACATCCTCGCAGCGCATGGCTGTCCCCCGATCGGGATGGGCGTCCGGCCCGAAGGCGCTGACCAGCCGGTGGACAATTTCCGGCCCCACGGTGGTGGACACGGACGGAAACTCCAGCAGATCCGTGAACGACACGCCCTGCCGGCCCACCAGCGGGTGCCCCGGCCGGCACACCGCCGCCACCTTGAGCGCGGCGATGTGTTCGATGTGCAGGTCCTTGGCGTCCAGAAAGGCACTGTGCTCGCCGATCACGATGTCCAGCTGCCGAGCACGCAACTCCAGCAGCTGGGATACCGGCAGCGCGCTGGACAGGTAGAGCGAAATGCCCGGGTGCGCCCGGATCATGTGGTGGGTCAGCGGCCGGATCAAAATGGCGCTGGCGGTGGGTCCCAGGCCCAGCGCCAACGAACCGCGCCGGCCTTCGGCGCAGTCCTTGGTGCCGGTTTTCAGCGCTTCCACCTCGCGCAGCACCCGCCGCGCATGGGCCAACACGGTCTCGCCCAGCGGCGTGGGCTGGCAATGGCGGCTCTGCCGGTCCAGCAGGGGGCCCCCCATCTCGTCTTCCAGGCTCTGGATGCTGCGGCTCAAGGCCGACTGTGTCAGATGCAGTTCCTCGGCCGAACGGCTGAAGGAGCCGGTGCGAGCGACAGTCAGCAAATGCTTGAGCTGGCGAATTTCCATGGCGGAGGGTATGAGTGGACTGCAAGCGATTGTGACGCAATCCGCATTGGACGGTCCCCACAGGCAGCTCTAACATTCGGCCCGGCGGACGGCGCAACGATTGTCGATCCAGACATGGAACCCACCCGGTGAAACCACATCAGGGGCACATCGCGTGCCCGGGGAGGCTGATGGGGCACCGGGTGGTCATTCCTTGCACGGTACCGCGTTGGCCGGGAACAGGCAGCAGGTCCGTGCCAACTGCCCGATGTCGGCACGCAACTGAGCCCAGTCCACCCTCGCCCCCTGCGTGAGCAACGCCTGTGAGGTGCTGCCGTAAGCCAAGACATGCAGCATGCGCGCCACCCTGGGCAGCCGCTCAGGTGGTGGCGGGTCGGCGGCCAGGGCCAGTGCCTCGGCCCAGGCCGCCACATAGCGGCGGTAGTTCTTGCGGTAGGCCTCGGCGTCGGTGATCTGGCGTTCAAGCAGGAACAGCGCCGCCCAGGCCCGGGCATCGGCGTGCAGGGCGTCAAACTGCTGGTCCAGCACCGCGTCAACCAGTTCCGCCAGGGGGCGGCCGCGGCAGGCCGTGGCCACCTCCAGCAGCCCCTGTCCCAGGCGCTTGACGCGCAGGTGGATGGTCAACGCCGCCAGCGCCTGCTTGCTGCCCACATAGTCGTAGAAGGTGCCTATGCCCACGCCGGCCACGCCGGCCAGCTCGCGCACCGTCATCGCCTCGAAGCCGCGCTCCAGCAAAACCCGAACAAAGGCCTCCTGCAGGGCCTGAGAACTGGCCAGCGCGCGCGACTGCGTGGGCCGCCGCCTCGGGGCCTGCGATGTGCCTTTGCCTCCCCCCGGCAAGGCCCCGGAAATCCGAACACGCGCAGCGCCCATGGCTCCTACACTTTGAGATGCAATCAGTTGCGACACGGAGACATTAGCATGGCCTGGGAAACACACGAGGTCAGCAACCAGTTCGACGAACTGAGTGGCTACAACCTGTTCGACACCGACGCGGCGCTGCAGGAAGCCGTGTTGCGCCACGGCGGCCACCAGGCCCTGGCGCAACTGAGCGACTATGGCCGGCGCATGGGCACGACCGACAGCTACGCCCTGGCCGACCTGGCCAACCGCCACACGCCCGAGCTCAAGACCTTCGATGCCCGCGGCCGCCGCATCGACCGCGTGGACTTCCACCCCGCCTGGCACGAGCTGCTGGCGCGCTACCGTGGCGCGGGCTTGATCTCGGCGCCCTTGCGCGACACGGCGCCCGGGCGCTGGGCGGCGTGGTCGGCCGGGTTCTACCAGCACGCACAGATCGAGGCCGGCACCCTGTGCCCGTCCACCATGACGCTGGGCGCCATCCCGCTGCTACAGCGCGAACCCGAGCTGTGGGCGCAGCTGGGCGACAAACTCTACAGCGACGCCTACGATGCCGCCGACCGGCCCATCGAACGGAAGCAGTCCATCTACATCGGCATGGGCATGACCGAAAAGCAGGGCGGATCGGACGTGCGCGCCAACCAGACCACGGCCACCCCGGTGGGCCCGGGCGGGCGTGGCGCCGAATACCTGTTGCGTGGCCACAAATGGTTCTTCTCGGCACCCATGTGCGACGCCCACCTGGTGGTGGCGCGCACGCCCGAGGACGGCCTGGCCTGCTTCTTCGTGCCGCGCTGGCGGCCCGATGGCAGCAAGAACGCCATCCACATCCAGCGCCTGAAGAACAAGGTCGGCAACAGGAGCAACTCCAGCAGCGAGGTGGAGTTCCACGACGCCTGGGGCCTGCTCATGGGCGAGCCCGGCCGCGGCATCCCGACCATCATCGAGATGGCCACCTACACGCGGCTGACCTGCGTACTGGGCAGCGCCGCCATGATGCGCCAGGCCCTGGTGCAGGGCATCGCCTACACCCGTCAGCGCCGCGCCTTCGGCAACGTGCTGGCCGAGCAGCCCATGATGCGGGCGGTGCTGGCCGACATGGCGCTGGAGAGCGAGGCCGCGCTCGCCCTGGGCATGCACCTGGCCGAAGCCTATGAACACGACACCCCGCTGTCGCAGGCCTGGCACCGGCTCATGACCCCAGCCGCCAAGTTCTGGGTCTGCAAGCGCGCGGTCGAACTCACGGGCGAGGCCATGGAGGTGTTCGGCGGCAACGGCTACGTGGAAGAAGGCATCATGGGCCGTCTGTTCCGCGAGGCTCCGGTCAACTCCATCTGGGAAGGCTCGGGCAACGTGATGTGCCTGGACGTGATGCGGGGCATCGCCCGCCAGCCCGAGCACGCCCGCCTGCTGCTGGCCGACCTGATGGACATGGCGGCGGGCGAGGCGCGGCTGAAGCAGGAGGCGCTGGCACTGGCGCAGTTGCTGCAGACCCCGCCAGCCGAACTCGAAGGACTGGGCCGGCAGTTCACCACGCGGCTCACCGTGCTGGCACAGGCCTGTCTGCTGCGGCGGGGAGCCCCGGCCTTCGTGACCGATGCCTTCATCGCCACCCGCTTCGATGCCCACTGGGGCCAGGTGAGCGGCATGCTCAACCCGCAGGCGATGGATGTCGACCGTCTGCTGGCGCGCGCCCTGCCGGTCTGAGCGCGTATCCGCCGCCGCATTCAGCCGGCCTGCGCCGGAAGGGTGCTTGCGGCATGCTTGGACAGGAAGGTGGTCATGGCGGCCGCGTCCATGGGGCGCGCGAAGCCATATCCCTGGATCTGGTCACAGCCCAGCCGGCGCAAGGTGTCGATCTGCTCGGCGGTTTCCGCCCCTTCGGCCAGCACCTTGAAACCCAGGCCATGCCCCATCTGCACCATGGCCGCCAGCAGGGTTTCGGCCTGCGCCGACTGCGTGAGTTCGCGCACGAACAGCTGGTCGATCTTGAGCTTGTCCAACCGCAGCTGGCGCAGGTAGGCAAAACTGGAATAGCCGCTGCCGAAGTCGTCGAGCGCGAGCTGGGTGTACAAAGCCTCGATGCGCTCGAGCTGCGCCAGCACCAGCGGGGCGTCGGTGATCAGGGCCGATTCGGTGATCTCCAGCTCCAGGCAATGGGCCGGCAGCCCCGACGCCAGCAGGCAGCACTGGATCAGCTCGTCGACGTGGCCCCGGATGAATTGCAAGGCCGACACGTTGACCGCCACCAGCAGGTCGGCGTGGCCCGCGCGGTGCCACAGGGCGGCCTGGCGGCAGGCCTCCTGCATGACCCATTCGCCCAGCGGGACGATCAGCCCGCTCTGCTCCGCCACCGCGATGAATCGACCGGGGTGGATCAGGCCCTCCACCGGATGCAACCACCGCACCAGCGCCTCCACCCCCACCACGCGGCCGGTGGCCACCTCGAGCTGGGGCTGGTAATGCAACACCAGCTCGCCCCCGTCGATGGCCCGGCGCAGGCCTTCGCGCACCTTCTGGTATTCCTCGGCCGCCACGTTGAGCCGCTCGGTGAAGAAACGGCAGGTGTTGCGGCCGCTGCGCTTGGCCTCGTACATGGCCACGTCGGCGCACTTGAACAAGGTCTCGAAGTCCTCGCCATCCGAGGGATAGACCGCCACCCCCACCGAAATCGACGACGACAGCTCGTGGCCCTGGACATCCACACGTTCACTGCCGATGTGCAGCAGCTTGGTGCAGACCCCCGCCACCTGCCCCGGTTCCTGCACCTCGTGCAGCAGGACCAGGAACTCGTCGCCGCCCAGGCGGCTGATCACGTCGATGCTGCGCACGCCCGCGCGCAGGCGCTGGGCCAGGTTGGTCAGGAATTCGTCGCCCGTGGTGTGGCCCAGCGCGTCGTTGATGGCCTTGAACCCGTCCAGGTCCAGCAGCACCAGGGCCAGGCCATACCCGTGGCGCCGGGCCTGCTGGCGCATGTGCTCGAACTGCACCTGGGCCATGCGCCGGTTGGGCAGGTCGGTCAGCGCGTCGTGGTAGGCCAGGTGGGCCACGCGTTCCTCATAAAGACGCCGATCGGACACCAGCTCGTTGAACTGGGTGATCATCTCCCCGATTTCGTCGGCCGGCCCCGCCAGCGGCAACGGGCCCAGCGGCAATTCGCCCTTGCGCATGCGCGCCATGTCGCGGCTCGCCCGTTCCAGCGGGCGCAACTGGCGCGACACCATGCGCCACAGCACCAGCAAGCACAGCGCCGTGACCGCCAGGGCCAGCACCAGGAAACTGTTGCGCAGGCGGCGCACCGGCCCAAAGGCCTCGTGGGTCGGCACGACACCAATCACCATCCAGTCGGGAAAATCGGGCACCGCGCGCGCGACGGAGAGGACTTCCTCACCCTTGAGCGAACGACCGATGGCCAGGCCCTCGAAGCCTGTCAGGCGCCGGTCGATGTTGGCGTTGATGCCTGGCGGCGGCAGGTTCTCCAGCAGGCGGTTGGTGTCGGACGAGGAAATGATCATGCGGGCGCTGCGCGAGACCACCAGGACATAGCCCTTGGAGCTCAGGTGCATGGCCTGCAGGCCGTTGAACAGCGCACGGTCGGTGAGCTGGCTGATGCCACCGACCATGGCCACGTGCGCGCCCCGCTCGTCCAGCAGCGGGACGTAGATGGGGAAAATGGGCTTGTGGGAAAAGGTGCCGAGGTAAGGCTGGCCGACGAACACCCGTGGCTGGCTGGCGGCCGCGACCGACTGCTTGTTGTTGCCCGCGTAACCGCCCAGGCGGCCCGGCTGCACCGGCGGCATCTCCGCCACCACGCGCATGTCCCGCAGACGCACCACGCCGCCACCCAGCGAGAACAGATCGGCCGGAAAAGGCTGCAGCGCCAGCGCCCGGCGCAAGGTCTCGGGTTGCTCGACCGCATCTGCCGGCAAGCTGTCCGTCAGGCGCTGCAGCACTTCGACACGCACATGCAGGCCCTGGGCCAACCCGTCGGCCACAAACGCCACCGTGTCTGACAGTTGGGCACCCACCAGCTGTTCCGTGTCCTCGCGCAGCACCTTGAGGAACAGCAGCAGCATCACCAGCGTGCTGAACAACACGCTGAGTGAGACAGCCAGCAGGATCCTGCTCTTCAAGCCCATGCGGTTTCCCAAAGTGGTGCCACGGATTCGACCATCTCGGCCCACTGTACCAACAAAGCCCGATCGCCGGGCGGTATGCCGCTACAATGCCACCCGTCAGGAGAGCGCTTCCCCCGAGGAAGCCGCCGAAGGCGCAGGAGGCTTGCCCAATCAAGCCCTGAACGCTCAGGCAAAAGGACTGGCAGACGCCCGGCAACGGGCGATTCCCCCCTGGAGAGAGGCCCACCCGGACACCGGGAGGCCCACCGAAGGAGCAAGCGCGGCATCGCCCGCGTGAATCTCTCAGGTAAAGCGGACAGTGGGGCTGGTGCACGGCGCAAGCCGTGTATGGCCCCGCTATGGATGTCCGCCCATGACCGACGACCTGCTCCGCACACCGCTGCACGATCTGCACACCGAACTCGGCGCCCGCCTGGTGCCCTTTGCCGGCTACCACATGCCGGTGCAGTACAAGCCCGGCCTGATGGCCGAACACCTCCACACCCGCCAGGCCGCCGGCCTATTCGACGTGTCGCACATGGGCCAGATGCGCCTGGTCGGGCCCGGCGCCGCGGCCGCCTTCGAGCGCCTGATGCCGGTCGACGTGATCGACCTCGGCGCACACAGGCAGCGCTACGGCCTGCTGCTCAATGACCAGGGCGGCATCATCGACGACCTGATGTTCGTCAACCGGGGCCGCGACATCTTCGTGATCGTCAACGGCGCCTGCAAACACGGCGACCTGGCGCACATACAAGCCCAGATCGGCAGCCTTTGCACCATCGAACACCAGTTCGACCGTGCCCTGCTCGCCCTGCAAGGCCCCCAGGCCGTGACCGCGCTGGCCCGCGTGCTGCCCGGCGTGGAGAAACTGGTCTTCATGACCGGCGCCGATGTCAGCTGGCGCGGCGCCGATCTCTACGTCACCCGCAGCGGCTACACCGGCGAGGACGGCTTCGAGATCTCGGTGCCCGCCGCCCAGGCCGAGGCCCTGGCCCGCGCCCTGCTGGCCCAGCCCGAGGTCATGCCCGTCGGCCTGGGCGCGCGCAACTCGCTGCGCCTGGAAGCCGGCCTGTGCCTGTACGGCAACGACATCGACACCACCACCACGCCGGTGGAAGCGGCGCTGAACTGGGCCATGCAGAAAGTGCGCCGCAGGGGCGGCGCGCGCGCGGGTGGCTTCATCGGCGCCACCCGGGTGTTGGCGCAGCTGGACGGCACCGAAGCGCTGACCCGCAAACGCGTGGGCCTGGTGGCCCTGGAGCGTGTGCCGGTGCGTGAACACACCGCGTTGCAGAACCTGGCCGGCGAAACCATCGGCGAAGTCAGCAGCGGCCTGCTCGGCCCCAGCGTCGACAAGCCCGTGGCCATGGGCTACGTGGGGGCAGAATATGCCGCCGTGGGCACCCGCGTGAACGCCATCGTGCGTGGCAAGGCCGTGCCCATGGAAATCAGCACCCTGCCCTTCCTGCCGCCGCGCTACCACCGCGGCTGAACCCCTTTTATCGTTTCCAACGGAGAACCCCATGACCAAGCAATACACCGAAGACCACGAATGGGTCGAAGCCGAGGGCGGCATCGCCATCGTTGGCATCACCCACCACGCGCAGGACGCGCTGGGCGACGTGGTGTTCGTCGACCTGCCCGAGGTCGGCAAGACCTTCGCGCAGAAGGACGTGGCCGGCGTGGTCGAGTCGGTCAAGGCCGCCGCCGACGTCTACATGCCGCTGAGCGGCGAGATCGTGGAAGTCAACGAGGCCCTGCGCGCCGACCCCTCGCTGGCCAACAGCGACCCGCTGGGCGCCGGCTGGTTCTTCAAGGTCAAGCTGTCCGACGCCGGCCAGCTGGATGGCCTGATGACCGAGACCAGCTACGCCGACCTCGTGGCCAAGGGCTGATCCAGAGCCGTCGGTGAGCGGCGTTGCCCCGCGCAGCGCCGCTTGCCGACTGTTCTGGAGCCCCCCCATGCTGATGCCCGCCACCCCGCCGCTCGAAGCCCTCGAAAACCCCAGCGAGTTCACCGCCCGCCACATCGGCGTCTCGCCCGAGGACGAGGCCATGATGTTGTCCGTCATCGGCGAGGCCTCGCGCCGCGCGCTGATCGAAAGCATCGTGCCGCGCTCCATCGCGCGCGCCACCGCCATGCGGCTGCCGGCCGCCGTCACCGAAGCCGCGGCGCTGGCCGAACTCAAGGCCATCGCGCAACAGAACCAGGTCTTCAAGAGCTTCATTGGCCAGGGCTACTACGGCACCCACACACCGGGCGTGATCCTGCGCAACATCCTGGAAAACCCCGCCTGGTACACCGCCTACACGCCCTACCAGGCCGAGATTTCGCAAGGCCGCATGGAGGCCTTGGTCAACTTCCAGACCATGATCACCGACCTCACCGGCATGGCCATCGCCAACGCCTCCATGCTCGACGAGGCCACCGCCGCCGCCGAGGCCATGACGCTGGCGCGTCGCTCGGTCAAGGCCAAGGGCAGCGTGATCGTGGTGGCGGGCGACTGCCACGCACAGACCATCGAGGTCGTCCAGACCCGCGCCCGGCCGCTGGGCCTGAGCGTGAAGCTGGTCAACTCCGCACATGAGTGGGCCGAGGCCCTGGCCGGCGATGACTATTTCGCCGTGCTGGCCCAGTACCCGTCCACCAGTGGCCGCATCGACGACCTGCGCGCCAGCGTGGCCACGGTGCACGGCAAGCAGGCCGCCTTCATCGTCGCCGCCGACCTGCTGGCGCTCACCCTGCTGGTGCCGCCGGGCGAGTTCGACGCCGACATCGTGGTCGGCACCACCCAGCGACTGGGCATGCCCATGGGCGCGGGCGGCCCCCACGCCGCCTACATGGCCTGCCGCGACGAATTCAAGCGGTCCCTGCCCGGGCGCCTGGTGGGCGTGAGCGTGGACGTGCACGGCAACCCGGCCTACCGCCTGGCGCTGCAGACCCGCGAGCAACACATCCGCCGAGAGAAGGCCACCAGCAACATCTGCACCGCCCAGGTGCTGCCGGCCGTGGTGGCCAGCATGTACGCGGTCTACCACGGGCCGGCCGGACTCAAACGCATCGCGCAGCGCGTGGCCGCCTACACCGCCGTGCTGGCGCAAGGTCTCAAATCACTGGGCCACAGCCTGACCAGCGACAGCGCCTTCGACACCCTGACGGTGAAACTGCCCGACGACGACGCCGCGCAGGCGGTGGCCGCCCGGGCCCGCGCACAGCGCGCCAACCTGCGCGTGAGCTGGGGCCAGTACGTCTCCATGTCGCTGGACGAAACCACCACGCGCGCCGACATCGAGCTGCTGTGGTCGGTGTTCGCCGCCGCAGGCCAGGCCCTGCCCCGGATGGCCGATTTCGAAGCCGGCGTGGAATCGCTGATCCCCGCCAGCCTGCGCCGCGCCAGCGCCTTCCTCACCCACCCGGTCTTCAACAGCCACCACAGCGAGACCGGCATGCTGCGCTACATCCGTGCGCTGAGCGACAAGGACCTGGCGCTGGACCGCAGCATGATCCCGCTGGGCTCCTGCACCATGAAGCTCAACGCCACCAGCGAGATGATTCCCATCACCTGGCCCGAGTTCGCGGGTGTCCACCCCTTCGCACCGACCGATCAGCTCAAGGGCTACCAGCAACTCGACGAGCAGCTGCGCGCCTGGCTGTGCGAGGCCACGGGCTACAAGGGCATCAGCCTGCAGCCCAACGCCGGCTCGCAGGGCGAATACGCCGGCCTGCTGGCCATCCAGGCCTGGCACGCCTCGCGCGGCGAGAGCCACCGCAAGGTCTGCCTGATCCCCAGCAGCGCCCACGGCACCAACCCGGCCAGCGCCCAGATGGTGGGCCTGCAGGTGGTGGTGACGCAGTGCGACGCCAACGGCAACGTCGACATCGAGGACCTGCGCGCGGCCTGCGAGAAGCACAGCGCCAACCTTTCCTGCGTGATGATCACCTACCCCAGCACCCACGGTGTGTTCGAGACCCGCGTGAAAGAGCTGTGTGAGATCGTCCATGCCCACGGCGGCCGCGTCTACGTGGACGGCGCCAACATGAACGCCCTGGTGGGCGTGGCCGCGCCCGGTGAGTTCGGAGGCGACGTGAGCCACCTCAACCTGCACAAGACCTTCTGCATCCCCCACGGCGGCGGCGGCCCCGGCGTCGGTCCGGTCTGTGTGGTGGAAGACCTCGTGCCCTTCCTGCCCGGCCACCGTGCCGGTGCCGAACCGGCCGGCGTGTGTGGCACGCCCGCCGACGAAGGCACGCGCGTGGGCGCCGTGTCCGCCGCGCCGCTGGGCAACGCGGCCGTGCTGCCGATTTCGTGGATGTACATCCGCATGATGGGCGCCGAGGGCCTGCAGCACGCCACCGAGGCCGCCATCCTGAGCGCCAACTACATCAGCCAGCGGCTGGCCGATCACTACCCCACGCTGTACGCGAGCGAAAACGGCCATGTGGCCCACGAGTGCATCCTGGACCTGCGTGGCCTGAAGGACAGCAGCGGTGTCATGGCCGAAGACGTGGCCAAGCGCCTGATGGACTACGGCTTCCACGCACCGACGCTGAGCTTCCCGGTGGCCAACACCCTGATGGTGGAGCCGACCGAAAGCGAGACGCTGGAGGAGCTGGACCGTTTCATCGACGCCATGATCGCCATCCGCGCGGAAATCCGGCAGGTGGAGGACGGTGTCTGGCCGCAGGACAACAACCCGCTCAAGAACGCCCCCCACACCGCCGACAGCCTGCTGGTGGCCGAGTGGACGCGGCCCTACCCGCGCGACGTGGGCGCGGCCAGCGCATCGAGCCGTGCACACGCCAAGTACTGGCCGCCGGTGGGCCGCATCGACAACGTCTACGGCGACCGCAACCTGTTCTGCAGCTGCGTGCCGGTGGACGCCTACGCCGACTGATTTTTTCCGACCCGCAAGGGTCAACGCAGGATCGGGAGAGACCGCGCACCCACACGGGTGACGCGGCGCCGAAGGAGCAACCGCCCCGGAAACTCTCAGGCCAAAGGACCGATCAGGCGCACAAAACTCTGAAGAGCGGCCGGGATTCGTCCCCCGGCCCACCGCAGGAGCAAGCCAGGGCCTTGAGGCCGGGTGAATCTCTCAGGTCACAAACAGAGGGGGTCATGGGCCACACGTGGTGTGTGGGCCGTGCCTTCCTTTGTTTGACGGCTTTGAAAGCGAGATTTTCCATGGCACAACTCATCGTCATCGGCGGCGGCATCACCGGCGTCACCAGCGCCTACGCCTTGGCCCGCCAGGGCCACCAGGTCACCCTGATCGAAAAACACCGCTACGCAGGCATGGAAACCAGCCACGCCAATGGCGGCCAGCTCTCGGCCTCCAACGCCGAGGTCTGGACCCACCCGTCCACCCTGGTCAAAGGCCTGAAGTGGATGCTCAAGGCCGACGCGCCGCTCCTGCTCAACCCCAAACCCAGCTGGCACAAACTGTCCTGGTTCGCCGAATTCGTCGCCGCCATCCCCAAGTACCGAGACAACACGGTGGCCACCACGCGCCTGGCCATCGCCGCGCGCGAGCACCTGTTCGGCTGGGCACAGGCCGAGGGCATCGATTTCGACCTCAAGCAGCAGGGCATCCTGCACATCTACCGCGACAAGGCCGGTTTCGAGCACGCGGGCGAGGTGTCCAAGCTGCTGGCCGAAGGCGGCCTGCCACGCCGCGCCGTCACCCCCGACGAGATGCGCGCCATCGAACCCACGCTGGCGGGCAGCTACTTTGGCGGCTACTACACCGAAAGCGACAGCACCGGCGACATCCACAAGTTCACCCACGGCCTGAGCCTGGCCTGCGAACGCCTGGGCGTGAAGCTGCTGACGGGCCAGACCGTGGCGCGCGTGCAGAGCAGCGGCGAGACGGCCCAGGTCACGCTGGCCGGCGGCGAGGTGGTGCACGGTGATGCGGTGGTGGTGTGTGCCGGCGTGCACAGCCGCGCGCTGGCCGCCCAGCTCGGCGACCGCCTCAACGTCTACCCGGTCAAGGGCTACTCCATCACCGTGATGATGGGCGATGCCCAGAGCCAGGCCGCGGCGCCGCAGGTGAGCCTGCTCGACGACGAAACCAAGCTGGTCACCAGCCGCCTCGGGGCCGACCGCTTCCGCGTCGCCGGCACGGCCGAGTTCAACGGCTTCAACCTCGACATCCGCGCCGACCGCATCCGCCCGCTGGTGGACTGGGTCAACCGCTGCTTCCCCGGCGTGAGCACCCGCCGCGTGGAACCCTGGGCCGGCCTGCGCCCCATGATGCCCGACATGCTGCCGCGCGTGGGTGCGGGCCGCCGCGCCAACGTGTTCTACAACACCGGCCACGGCCACCTGGGCTGGACGCTGTCGGCCATCACGGCGCACCAGCTCACCGATCACGTGGCACAGTGGGAGGCCAACCGGCGCCCGACCCGCGTCGTGCTGCCCGCCCCTGCTGTCTGACACCCACGGAGCCCCCATGGCCATCTCCGCCTTCGACCTCTTCAAGATCGGCATCGGCCCCAGCAGCTCGCACACCGTGGGGCCCATGCGGGCGGCGCGGCTGTTCGTGCTGGGCTTGCAAACGCAAGAACTGCTGGCGCGGGTGGCCCGGCTGCACTGCGGGCTGCACGGCTCGCTGGGCGCCACCGGCAAGGGCCACGGCAGCGACAAGGCGGTGCTGTTGGGTCTGTGTGGGCTGGAGCCGGAGACGGTGCCCATCGAGGCGGTGGCGTCGACCATCGCCACCATCCGGCAGGACAGTCGCATCACCCTGCTGGGCCAGCACGAGATCGCCTGGAACGAACGCGAGGACCTGTCCTTCTTCCGCCAGCCCCTGCCCTTCCACGCCAACGGCATGCGCCTGCAGGCCTGGGACGCGGCGGGCGGGCTGCTCGCCGAGCGGGTCTACTACTCGGTGGGCGGCGGCTTTGTGATCAGCGAAGCCGTGGCGGCCGATGGCAGTCGCCAGAAAAGCATCGCGCCCGACACCACCGCCCTGCCGATTCCCTTCCGTTCGGGCGACGAGTTGCTGCAACGCTGCCGCGAGCACGGCCTGTCCATCGCCGGCGTGATGCGCGCCAACGAAGCCCATTGGCGCAGCGACAGCGACGTGCGCGACGGTCTGCTGCAAATCTGGCAGGTGATGCAGGCCTGTGTCGTGCGCGGCTGCCAGACCGAAGGGGTGCTGCCGGGCGGCTTCAAGGTCAAACGCCGCGCGCCGCAGCTGTTCCAGGATTTGGTGTCGAATCCTGAAAAAGCCCTGATGGACCCGCTGCAGGTGCTCGACTGGGTCAACCTCTACGCCCTGGCGGTCAACGAGGAAAACGCCGCCGGTGGCCGCGTGGTCACCGCGCCCACCAACGGCGCGGCCGGCATCGTGCCGGCGGTGCTGCACTACTACCGGCGGTTTGTGCCGGGTGCGACCGACGAGGGCGTGGTCGACTTCCTGCTGACGGCCGCCGCCATCGGCATCCTCTACAAGGAAAACGCCAGCATCAGCGGCGCCGAGGTGGGCTGCCAGGGCGAGGTCGGCGTGGCCTGCTCCATGGCGGCCGCGGCGCTGTGTGCGGTCATGGGCGGTACCCCCGAGCAGGTGGAGAACGCCGCCGAGATCGGCATGGAACACCACCTGGGCCTGACCTGCGACCCGGTGGGCGGCCTGGTGCAGATCCCCTGCATCGAGCGCAACGCCATCGCCTCGGTCAAGGCCATCAACGCCGCCCGCATGGCGCTGCGTGGCGACGGCACCCACTTCGTCAGCCTGGACAAGGTCATCAAGACCATGCGCGAGACCGGCGCCGACATGAAGACCAAGTACAAGGAAACCGCGCGCGGCGGCCTGGCCGTCAATATTGTGGAGTGTTGACCCCCCCCGTGCCGCCTGCGGCGTGCCTTGCAGGCCGCAGCACAGCCAGAGGCTGCGCTTCTTCGGGCTGTACGGGTGGATCGCTGCTGGGCTAAGCTTGCGACTTCGCTTTCTCCCCACGCGCGCATGACCACCGATTTCCGCGTGCTGAGCCTCATCCCACCGATGACGCAGCTCAACACGCCCTACCCGTCCACCGCCTACCTCACCGGATTTCTGCGTTCGCGCGGCATCGGTGCGGTGCAGGAAGACCTGGCGCTGGCCCTGGTGCTGAAGCTGTTCACGCCCACCGGGCTGGATGCCGTGCGCGATCGGGCGCTGGCCGTGCCGGAGGCCGAGCGCTCGGCCAGCGTGTTCGCATTCCTGGACCAATTCGCCCAGCACCGCGCCACCATCAACCCCGCCATCGCCTACCTGCAAGGGCGCGACTCGACACTGGCCCACCGCATTGCCGCGCGCGGCCTGCTGCCCGAAGGCCCGCGTTTTGCCGCGCTGGACGCCTACATCGACGACGGCAGCGGCGACCCGCTGGCCTGGGCCTTTGGCGCCCTGGGCGTGCAGGACAAGGCGCGCCACCTGTGCACCCTCTACCTCAACGACCTGGCCGACGTGCTGCGCGACGCGGTGGACGAACGCTTCGAGTTCGTGCGCTACGCCGAATCACTGGCCGCCAGCCAGCCCAGCTTCGCCCCCCTGGCCCAGGCGTTGGCCGCGCCCCCCACGCTGGTGGACGACCTGCTGCGCGAGCTGACCCTCGCCGCCGTCAAGAAACATCGGCCACAACTGGTGCTGCTGTCCGTGCCCTTCCCCGGTTCGGTCTACGCGGCCTTTCGCATCGCCCAGGCCATCAAGGCCCACGACCCTTCCATCGCCATCGCCCTGGGCGGCGGCTTCGTCAACACCGAACTGCGCGAGCTGTCCGACCCGCGTGTGTTCGACTTTGTCGACCACGTGACGCTGGACGCGGGCGAGCGCCCGGTGCTCTCGCTGATCGAACACCTGCGGGGCCAGCGCGGGCGCCAGCGCCTGCAGCGCACCTTCTTGCGCAACACCGACGGCGCGGTGCAGTACGTGAACCTGGCCGAGCCCGAGATCCCCTTCGAGGACGTGGGCACGCCCACCTGGGACGGCCTGCCGCTGGACCGCTACCTGAGCCTGCTGGACATGCTCAACCCCATGCACCGCCTGTGGAGCGACGGGCGATGGAACAAGCTCACCGTGGCCCACGGCTGCTACTGGAAGAAGTGCAGCTTCTGCGATGTGAGCCTGGACTACATCGGCCGCTACGAGACCGCCACCGCCGGCAAGCTGGCCGACCGCATCCAGCAGATCGTGGAAGAGACCGGCCAGACCGGCTTTCACTTCGTCGACGAAGCCGCGCCGCCCAAGGCCTTGAAAGCCCTGGCCCAGGAGCTGATCCGGCGCGACCTCCAGATCTCGTGGTGGGGCAACATCCGCTTCGAGAAAACCTTCACGCCCGACCTGGCCGAGCTGCTCGCGCAAAGCGGCTGCATCGCCATGAGCGGCGGCCTGGAAGTGGCCAGCGACCGGCTGCTCACCCTGATGAAAAAAGGCGTGTCGGTCGAGCAGGTGGCGCGGGTGACCAAGGGCTTTTCAGACGCCGGCATCCTGGTCCATGCCTACCTGATGTACGGCTTTCCCACGCAGACGCTGCAGGACACGGTGGACGCGCTCGAGTACGTGCGCCAACTGTTCGAGAACGGCTGCATACAGAGCGGCTTTTTCCACCGCTTCGCCTGCACCGTGCACTCCCCCGTGGGCCTGGACCCGGCGGCCTTCGGCATCGAGTTGATCCCGCTGCCGCCGGTGAGCTTTGCCAAGAACGACATCGGCTTCATCGACCCCACCGGCACCGACCACGATGCCTTGGGCCAGGGCCTGCGCAAGGCCATCTACAACTACATGCACGGCCTGTGCGTCGAGGACGACGTGCGCCGCTGGTTCGAGCACCTGCCGCACAAGGTGCCCAAGCCGACAGTGAAGCGGCACCACATCAGCCGGGCCTTGTCGCAAGCGCACTGAGCGGCCCTTGCCGCTCGGCCATCAGGCCGTCCAGCCCAGGCGCTGGGCACGGCCCGCCGTGTCCGTCCCGATCCGGAAGGCGGCCACGGCCTGCACCAGTTCGCCC